>JAEZMC010000083.1 GCA_023435805.1 Bacillota bacterium
TTGTTCTTTCCTATTTGAAAAATTCCCTGTCCAGTTTTTCCAGCTCTTCACCGCCAAGCAGGTCGTGAAAATACGAATAAATGTCCGTATCATCCTGTGAAAGGGATTCTTTTTCGTCAATATACTCCATCAGCCTGGTTCTGGTCTCCTCAATCAGCTTTTCCAGCTCCAGTACCCTTTTTTTGCTTGCCGTGATTTTAAAATATACGACATTTACCGTATGCTCCAGCAGCTCAAGGTTTGCCTGCCGGATTCTCTCCGGCATCCCGTCGAGCTGTTTATCAATATGTACTTTCCTGTCGTTTATCCTCTTTATTTCATTTTCGGATACCTGCATTTCCCTTATGGCATTTTCATCATTATTCTCAAAAACTGCCGTCGTCAGCCGCATGATCCGGTCCATATGGCGCTTTTTTGAAGCGGCAATTTCCTTTTGCTCTGTAGTAAGACGGGCTTCCTCCATGAGAAGTTCCCTCAGCTTCTGTTCGCAGCGCTCAACTGCCGGTGTTTTGGGCGTATTGACGAACAGCTTGTTCCATCGCTCATCCAGAATCAGCAGCGATATATTATTCTTCCGTAAAACTTTAATATCCAGCTTCCTTTTGTGATCCGACTTCCAGGGTAATAGCGGCATACTGTGACATCCCCATTCGTTATCATCATGTATCCTTACGGAATCCAGTAAACATCCTCTTTAATCACCTTTGCAGGGTTACCCGCCGCAAGCGTCTTCGGTGGAACATCCCGCGTAACTACACTTCCGGCCGCTATGACGGCACCTTCTCCGATCGTAACGCCCTTGAGCACGATGCTATTGCAGCCGATCCAAACATTGTCGCATATCCTGACCGGTTTGACGGTTTCTTCTTCACTGTTGAATTTGTGGTAATCCCGGTCCATTATACAGACGTCCCATGCGATATTGCAGCCGCTGCCTATTTCAACCCTGCTTCCCGCATGGATTTCCGTCCTATCCCCGATCGCGGTGTTGTCCCCGATAATAATATGGGCCTTCAGGCCGCCTCCCCATGCACTGAGCTTAACATGTCTGTGTAGCTGGACTTTCCGGCCTATTTCCAGATAGGAATTCCTTTTGAGCAGCCGGACACCCCTGTCAATTCTGAGGTATTTACCGCATTTGTCAAAATGCATTCCCATTATTAAGCCACGTGCCAGCTTGACGACCTCTGTAAGGATTTCCCGCGGCGAACGTTTAAAAGCATCCTTCTGGAGCTTAAATTCACTGTTTGTTGCTTTCTCCGGCAGCATAACCCGCACCTCGGTTTCACGTATTTTAACCTGTCCGGGCAACAACCTGCGGCAGCCTTTACAGACAGGGCTATAATCATTATAGTTTTTTCACACGGTATTTACAACTTTTTTGGCATTCTGCCGTCTTTCCGCTGCTCATATGCACCGGCAGGCCGGAGAGCTTCCGTTGCCCCGGGCCGTGCGGAACAGAATAAGCTTCCAGGCCATCTGAACAAATATAGAAAAAGCACTAAAACATTACGGAGGTTACATAGCCATGAAGAATAAAATGATTTATACATTCACACACAAAAACACTGAACCCGGAATTGAAGAAAAGCCTGCTTCAGTCGGGTGGAAAAGCAGGCAGCACGCGCTTGAAGAAAAGCTCACCGAGTACCTGGAGGTGCTGGATCAAAGCGGTTACAGGCTGACCGGTGAGGTAGAGCAGTTCAGGAAAAAAGCTGCACCGATAGAGACCGATTGACACCTGCATGGCCGGGTGCTAAACTGAATACTTGAAACATACCTGCTTTGGAAAAAGCTGTGTTGAATCTGGTATATGGAGATATTTGGCCATGAAAAAGGTATTGATGATAGCCTATTCCTTTCCTCCAACTGGGGGCCCCGGAGTTCAGAGATCGCTCAAGTTCGTGTAATACCTGCGCAATTTTGGTTGGGAGCCGTTCGTCGTCACCCGTGATATTAAAAATATGCGGGTCATTGACGAGTCGCTGAACAAGGACATTCCGGCGGGTGTGAAGATATACAGGACAAGGCCCTGCGAGTTCACGGAGCTCAACGGCCTGCTCAATTATTTCGGGCGGTTTGTGAGCCGGAAAGTACTTTTACCTGACGGAGAGCGCTTATGGGGCGAATTTGCAAAAAGCACCGCTGTTCGTGCAGTAAAGGAGGAAAAAATCGATCTGATTTACACCACCTCCGTACCGTACAGTGCGCATCTGATCGGGCTGCATCTGAAACGCAGATTTCCGGGCATTCCGTGGGTGGCCGATTTTCGGGATGAATGGACGAATAATCCGTATTTGCTGGACAACCCTCATAACAAGGTCAGAATGTCCATTGAAAAGCATATGGAGCGCAGGGTGCTGGAAAAAGCGGATTTTCTCATCACCAACACGCCGGTTATGCTGGACAATTTTTTAAGGCTGAACAGTGATATGGATCTGAAGGATCACTTTACTGTCATTCCCAATGGATACGACAGTGAGGATTTTAAAGCCGTAACCGGAAATGCGCCCGATAACGCCATATTTACAATTACCTATACCGGCTCGATGTACGGCAGAAGAAAACCGGATTATTTTTTCCAGTCCCTTTCGGAGCTGATAGACGAAGGCAAAATACAGCCGGCCGCAATAAAGGTCCAGCTGATTGGTACGCTGCAGAAGGATCAGCTGACAAAGCTGCTGGATAAATATCATTTGAATGACATTGTAAAAATACTGCCCTATATGGACCATGACGAATGTGTGGCGCATATGGCAGGCTCTGATGCACTGCTGCTGATCGAAGGCGGAGGGCCGGGCAGCGAAGCGTTTTATACCGGCAAGGTATTTGAATATCTGGCCAGCAGAAGGCCCATCCTGGCAAACATCCCCGCAGAAGGCGCCGCCGCGCGGCTGATCCGGGCGACACAGGCAGGCCTGATATCGGATTATAACGATATTGGAGCGACAAAAGAAAACCTGCTGCGCCTGTATGAAGCCTGGCGAAACAAGGTTTCGGTGCTTGTGCCGGACAAGGATGAAATCGCCAAATACGAACGCAAGGTACTCACAGGTGAGCTGGCTGTTGTGTTTGAGAAGGCATGCAGAAGGCATGCGAAAATATCGGAGTTGTGATGCGTTGTGATGCGTTGTGATACGTTGTGATGCGTTGTGATATGGGGAATGTTTTCGGTACCGCCTGTGATCCTGCCCTGTATGGGCTGTGATCCTGCCCTGTATGGGCTATGCTGCAGCTTCCTCATCGGCGGCGGACTCTGCGGCCATCTCCTTCTGATCCCCTTCTTTTCTGGAGATGTTCAGCGCAGCCAGTATGATGCCGGCCACTGCCCAGAAAATCAACATGGTTCTCGGATAGAACCATACGTATTCCGCCAGGCTGATGACCATAATACCGGCCAGGGATGACAATCCTGCAATCAGTACGTTTTTCATCTGCATGTCAATGGCAGAATAAACGGCCTTCATGCTTCTCTTTATCACGCTGCCAAGAAACGCCAGCAGTGAAAGAATTCCCGCAATGCCCATTTCGAACCAAACCTGCAGATATACATTATGGCTGTGCGGCGGGATAGCTTTTGTAAAAAGGTAATAGTTCCGCGCCACACTTTTCAACGTCTCATTTCCGAGTCCGAGACCGGTTACCCAATAATCCTTCAATATGGGCAGAAGCGTTCTATAAATATCGATCCGGTAGCTTGCCGAAGTATCCTCCGGGTTGAATATGGTCAGAATCCTTCTGTAAATCGAGGTAGGCAGAAACGGTACCACCAGAGCGCATAAAACCAGCATTACCGGTATCAGCCGAATATCCTTGAAAAAGACAAATACAAATACCGCTACCACAAATCCTATCCAGCCTGTACGGAAATAGGTCATGCCGAGCGCTACGAGGGGCGGAACCGCCAGAGCCAGGAAAA
>JAEZMC010000142.1 GCA_023435805.1 Bacillota bacterium
TTTCGGATTTCCAATTTGATGACTATGCCATGCTACTGGCGGTTATCGTTACCATTTATTCACTGTACGATTATATCAAAAAGAACCTGCATGTCATCAATACAAATGCGTGAACCTCCAGATTTGCGCAATTGTACATACGAACATTCGATATCGTTGAAAAGTAAGAGATGGATTCCCGGGTCGGGAACCATCTTTTTTTATATTTTTCCGGTTTTTATATTCTATCCGGTTTTTATATTCTATCCGGTTTATATATTTTATCCCGTTTATATATTCTATCCCGTTTTTATATTCTATCTTCTATCTGGTTCCGCCTGCAGCGTGAATGGTAATCCGCAATCCATACCGACTGCTCCGTCAGGTATGATATGCATGACAACACATATACTATATGGCAGAAACAACACGAGGCACTGATTCCTGGTCACCGAAGCACTGACTTAATTTTTTTCGGAATTTTTTAAGGAAATGGTTGCATCCTTTTGGAATTTATAATATACTTTTAGCATTAGGATATAGTATCAGGTAATAATTAATAATCAGATAAAGTAAAATACGTGGCAGGCGGTGTGGAATCAGATGAGCAGGTCATCCCTGTTGAAGAAGGAAAGACAGCAGATATTGTCAGACAAGATAAAACAGGATCCATTTCTAACGGATGAGGAATTATCCGAATTATTTTCCGTCAGCATACCAACCATCCGGTTGGATAGGCTTGAAATGGGCATACCTGAGCTGAGGGAGAGAATAAAGAATGTAGCGGAAAACAACTACGGCAAGGTCAAATCGCTGCAGAGCAAGGAAATCGTCGGCGAGCTGATAGATATCGTTCTTGGAAAAACAGGTGTGTCCGTTCTGGAAACGGATGAAACTATGGCCTTTGAAAAAACAAAAATCGTCCGGGGTCACTTTATATATTCGCTGGCAGAATCTCTCGCCATTGCGGTCATCGACGCCCATGTTGCCCTGGTGGGCGTGGCAAATATCAAATACAAGACACCGGTATATTCTGGCTGCAAACTGGTTGCAAAAGCAGAAGTCAAACATGTCAGAGGCAATAACTATATTGTCTGGGTCAAAATATATGAAAAGCAGGTAGAAATGTTCAGGGGAAAATTCATACTGGTTTCCCTTGAAAAATCGCAAGGAAAATAGTATTTTAGAAGTATTAATGAATTGATCATTAAATACTTAATTGATTTGGGAGTGACATGTTTTGAAAATACTAGTTGATGCAATGGGCGGTGACAATGCTCCGGAGGAGATTGTCAATGGAAGCATTGATGCAGTTAAGATACAGGAAGGCTTTAATCTGGCCCTTATTGGGGATAGCGAACAAATCAACAGGATTTTGGAGGCTAGAAAATTTAGAAGCTCGAGGATCGAAGTCATACATGCGCAGGAAGTCATCACAAATGAAGATATTCCGACTCGAGCGATAAAAAGTAAAAAGAATTCCTCCATGGTAGTCGCCTTTAACATGTTAAAGGAAAAAAAAGGTGATGTACTTGTATCAGCGGGAAATACCGGCGCCCTGCTGACAGGCGCGCTATTTATTCTGGGAAGGCTGAAGGGTGTCGACCGCCCCGCACTTGGAGCAATGGTTCCGACAAAAGGCGGGAAATGCCTATTGATCGACGCAGGTCTGAATTCCAGCTGCAAGCCGATTAATTATGTTCAATTTGGCATTTTTGGATCAATTTATATGAAAGGCCTTCTTAACATAAAAGAGCCCAAAGTCGGACTCGTCAATATGGGCACCGAAGCCAAAAAAGGAACGGAAGTACTGAAGCAGGCTTATACGATGCTCTCTGCATCCAATTTGAATTTTGTAGGCAATATAGAAGGCAAGGACATACCGGAAGGCAATGTTGATGTTGCAGTCTGTGACGGTTATGTAGGCAATGTATTGTTAAAATTCCTTGAAGGTACGGGCAAATTTGTCGGTGCATTTATAAAGGGCATGTTCAAACGTACCATATTTTCGAAATTATCCATGATCTTTGTTATGAAAGACATGCTTGCATTCAAAAAAATGCTGGATCCGTCCGAAGACGGAGGAGCGCCTATATTAGGTGTGAATGGGATCGTTATCAAAAGTCACGGCAATTCCAATAGCAAGACAATAAAAAATGTCATTTTGAAGTCTTATCATCTGGCTTCGAGTGCTATTTTTGACCAAATCAGGAATGAAGTTGAAAAAATGGAGGTTAACGATGGCGAAAAACGAGAACGTAAGCGTTGGAATTTTAGGAATAGGAAGCTACGTCCCAAAAAAGATATTGAACAACTCCGATCTTGAAAAAATGGTTGACACCTCGGAAGAGTGGATTATAAAAAGAACGGGAATATCCGAACGAAGGATACTTCCCGAAGGGCAACCGATATACTCCATGGCGGCGGAAGCCGCAAAACAGGCCATAAAGGATTCCGGACTACAGCCTGAAGACATTGATCTCATTATTGCCACCACATCAACCCCCGATTATCTGACCCCTTCTACCTCCTGTATAATACAAAAACAAATAAATGCTGTAAATGCCTCCGCTTTCGATATCGGGGCTGCGTGTACAGGCTTCGTATACGGCCTTACCGTAGCCAAACAGTTTATCGAGACGGGCTATTACAAGCACGTCCTGCTCGTCAGCAGCGAGGGCATGTCCAGGGTGGTAGACTGGACGGACAGGGGAACCTGTGTGCTTTTCGGGGACGGAGCAGGTGCAATCGTCCTGGGTAAGGTCGAAGAAGGCTATGGCATACTCTCTACATATCTTGGTTCTGACGGCTCAATGGGCAATAATATCACCATACCGTGCCTCTACATGCCTGAAGAGGACGTTGAAAGAAGAATTAATTACAAGACAAAGAAAACGATATGGCAGGACGGCCAGGAAGTATTCAAGTTTGCTGTCAGAATCATGCCGTTTGCCACGGAAAAAGTCATCGAAAATACGGATGTCAAGCTGGACGATATCAAGTACATCATACCGCACCAGGCAAATGTCCGCATTCTGGAAAGTGCGGCCAAAAGGCTCGGAGTGGCGCTTGAAAAAATCTATACGACGATTAAAAAGTTCGGCAACATTTCATCTGCTTCCATTCCTGTTGCGATAGCCGACGCATACAACGGCGAACGGCTTAAAAAGGGTGACAACCTGGTGCTGGTCGGCTTTGGCGGAGGTCTCACCTGGGGCTCCGCACTGGTGCGATGGAGTAAATAGGTCACTGTTATATCCGCAGGGCAATAGCATGATTGAAATTGAGTCATAAAACTAAGGTAATCCATGGAGGTTTTTTATGGGAAAGACAGCTTTTATTTTTCCCGGGCAGGGTGCCCAATATCCAGGCATGGGCAGACAGATCGCTTCTGTCTACAAATCAGCCTCCGATATTTTTGATGAGGCTTCCGAAGCGCTTGGAACAGACATGAGAAAAATGGTTTTTGATGGTGATGAGGAAACACTTAAAATTACGGAAAATACCCAGCCGGCTATCGTCACAACCAGTGTGGCATGCCTGCAGCCGCTGCTGGAAAAGGGTTTCAGGCCTGATTTCACAGCCGGTTTGAGCCTTGGCGAGTACTCGGCTCATGTAGCATCGGGAACGATGGATTTCAGAACTGCCGTATCCCTCGTTCGAAAAAGGGGGAAATATATGCAGGAGGCGGTGCCGGTCGGAACAGGAACAATGGCTGCTATTCTCGGCCTCTCTTCCGAGGCGGTAGCGGAATGCTGCAGCCAGGCTTCAGCATACGGAATCGTTGAACCGGCTAATTTCAATTGCCCCGGGCAGATTTCCATTGCCGGGGAAATTAAAGCGGTGGAAAAGGCAATGGCACTGTGCACTGAAAAAGGGGCGAAAAGAGCCGTCATGCTGGCGGTCAGCGCACCATTCCACTGCAGCATGCTGAAGCCGGCAGGCGAGAGGCTTGCGCAGGAACTGCTGAATGTGGAATTAAATGAAATAAAAATACCGCTTGTAGCCAATGCTACAGCACAGGTGGTCAACAATGCATCGGAGGCAAAGGATTTATTGATCAGGCAGGTCAGTAGTCCGGTTTTATGGGAAAACTCCATAAAGCTCATGCTGGAAAACGGGGTCGACACGTTTGTTGAAATAGGTCCGGGAAAAGTTCTGAGCGGCTTTGTCAAAAAGATCGACAAGGAAGTCAGGGTATTTAATATAGAGGATTTGGAATCGCTGGAAAAGACACTTGCCGGATTTAGCTAAAATGTTCCACTATTCTGTACAGGAGGGGAAATAAACATGCTTTTGGAAGGTAAAACCGCTGTAGTGACCGGCTCAGCCAGGGGTCTGGGTAAGGCCATCGCTCTGAAATTGGCGGAACGCGGCGCCAACATCGTGTTGAACGACATTGCTGCTTCCGATTCTCTTGATGCTACGGCGGAAGAATTTAAGAATTCAGGATACAAGGTTATTGTCACCAGAGGAGACGTACGCAGCTCAGAAGATGTAAAAGCAATGCTGGCTGCTGCTGTTGAAGCGTTCGGCAGTGTAGACATCCTTGTAAACAATGCCGGTATCACCAAGGACAAACCGATGGCCATGATGTCGGAGGAAGACTGGGATGCAGTACTGGACATCAATTTAAAGGGTGCATTCCTTTGCACCAAATTTGCCGCAAAGCAAATGATCAAGCAAAGATACGGTCGTATCATCAATATCGCTTCGGTAGCGGGAAGGTATGGCAATCAGGGACAGGCCAACTATTCCGCCTCCAAAGCCGGTCTGATCGGTTTGACCAAAACAACCGCCAAGGAATTTGCCTCAAGAGGAGTTACATGCAATGCAGTTGCGCCGGGCATGATACAAAGTAAGATGACCGACGTGCTTCCAGAAGAAGTAAAAAAGCAATATTTGGAAAACATACCGCTCGGAAGGTTCGGGACACCTGAAGACGTGGCTGGTGTTGTCGCATTTCTTGCTTCGGACGATGCATCTTACGTTACTGCGCAGGTAATAGATATTGACGGCGGGCTTGTTATGTAATAATATCTTTATGTGAAAGATATCCCCATAGATTGGAATATCTTTGACAGGGAATTATTATATATTAATTACCCCCTTTGGGAGGAGGTGAATGTATGGTTTTCGAAAAGGTAAAGAAAATTATAGTCGAGCAATTGGGTGTTGAAGAAGATGAAATTAACATGGAATCTTCTTTCATAGACGATTTGGGTGCAGATTCACTTGATATCGTTGAATTGATAATGGCTCTGGAAGAAGAGTTCGATATTGAGATTCCCGATAGTGAAGCTGAAAAGATAGCGTCTGTTGGAGATGCCGTGGACTACATTAAAAATAACACATAAAAAAAGTCCCGTCAGAGGGACTTTTTTTATGACAGAACGCAATCATTGGAAACTAACGGGGCTTCAATGCCCTGTAGTTTTCCTCCTTTTACATACATATCGCCAAACTTAACGTTTTGTTTAAAATAAATACATCTCATTAAAAGCAAATGTGATCAATCTGCCAGGAGGATTTTAAATGAAAAAGCGAGTCGTTATAACAGGGATGGGTGTCGTACATTCATTGGGCTTTGGGCTGGAAAGCTTCTGGAGCGCAATAAGGGAAGGACAATCCGGAATCAGCAGATTAACAAAATTCGATACTGAACAATATGATGCAAAAGTTGCTGCAGAGATCAAAAACTTTGAACCAACGGATTATATTGATAAAAAAGAAGCCAAGAGGATGGACGTTTTTACACAGTATGCCATGGCCGCTGCCAAGATGGCAATGGAAATGTCCGGCTTGAACATGGAACAGGAAGACAGCTTCCGCTCCGGCGTTGTCGTGGGCTCGGGGATCGGCGGGATCCAGACTCTGGAAGACCAGCACCACACGTTGGAAACAAAAGGGCCCAGCAGAGTCAGCCCCTTCTTCATTACTTCGATGATCGCCAACATGGCAGCTGGAAGAATTGCCATAGAGTATGGTTTGCAGGGCTTCAACGAATGTACGGTAACCGCCTGCGCTTCGGGTAACAATGCAATTGGGGATGCCTTCAAAGTCATACAGCGCGGTGATGCAGATATCATATTTACCGGCGGTGCGGAATCCGCCATTACACCCCTTTCCTTTGCAGGCTTCTGTTCCAACAAGGCCCTGTCAACAAATCCTGATCCAGCCACTGCCTGCAGACCTTTTGACAGGGACAGGGACGGCTTTATCATGGGTGAGGGCGCCGGCATACTCATACTGGAGGAGTTGGAACACGCAAGGAAACGCGGTGCCGTCATTTTAGGCGAGATCGTCGGGTACGGCTGTACCTGTGATGCATACCATATCACTGCTCCGCACCCGGATGGCATCGGGGGGATCAGGTCCATGAAAATGGCTATTGAGGATGCAGGCATCAAGCCTGAGGAAATCGGATATATTAATGCCCACGGCACATCAACACCTTTGAATGACCCAGGTGAAACGAAAGTAATCAAGCAGGTGTTCGGAGAGTATGCGTACAAGCTGGCAGTGAGCTCGACAAAATCCATGACAGGGCATTTGCTGGGTGCCGCAGGCGCCATTGAAGCCATTATTACGGCCATGGCTCTTAAAGAGGGCTTCCTGCCACCGACCATCAATCTGCAAAATCCTGATCCGGAATGTGATCTGGACTATGTTCCGAATAAAGGAAGGCCGTCCGGCATAAAATATGCGTTGTCGAATGCGCTTGGCTTCGGCGGACACAATGCGGCTATTGTATTAAAAAAATACGAAGAATAAAATAGATATGGATACTTGGAAGGGCGGGGTTACACCCGCCTTTTGGGCTATAAAAGACCAACTAGTTTATTTTTCTGGAGGCAAGGATGAAAAAGGATCAACTATCGGAGCACATCGACAGCTTTTTGGAACTGGAATCAAACATACATTATACGTTCAAGGACAAGAAAAAGCTGCTGCTGGCGGTCACACACAGCTCCTATGCAAATGAAAAAAGAAGTGAACACCTGGAAAGCAACGAACGGCTGGAATTTTTGGGCGATGCGGTACTGAACATCGTCACAAGTGAATATATTTTCAGGCAATTCCCGAACCTCCCTGAGGGTGAAATGACAAAGACCCGCGCTGCGATCGTGTGTGAAGGCTCCCTGATGAGATGCGCCGGCAGAATCATGCTGGGCAAATACCTTCTTCTTGGGAAAGGGGAGGAGAATACGGGAGGGAGATCCCGTACCTCCATTCTGTCGGATGCCTTTGAAGCTTTGATCGGTGCGATTTTCCTGGATGGCGGACTCAAGGAAGCACAAGCTTTCATTTTCAGCGCCATGAAGGAGATTTTTGAGGCACCGGACGGAAGTGATGTTTTTGTGGATTATAAAACACAGCTTCAGGAAATGATTCAGAAAAACAGTGATGAGAAGATCACCTATCAGATACTGGAGGAAAAAGGTCCGGACCACAACAAGGTATTTGTGGCACAGCTTTCTGTCGGAGACAAAATACTCGGAACCGGAGAGGGAAAAAGCAAAAAGGAAGCCGAACAGCACGCCGCTCAGGCGGCCATAAGCAAATTGGCGGGAGAAGCAGGATGACTGGCAGACACGTAATCATCCCAATCTTTGTACCTCACAAAGGATGTCCTCATGACTGTATTTTCTGCAGCCAGAAAAAAATCAGCGGTCAGATGGATGACATGGTCCCTGAGAGGGTTCCTCAGATCATTGAAACACATCTTTCCACCATCCGGCCCGGTTCATTTGTAGAAATTGCATTTTACGGAGGCAGTTTTACCGCTATTGATAAAGACCTGCAAAAAAGCTTTCTGGAGAAGGCTTCCGCTTATCTTAAAGACGGACGCGCCTCCGAAATACGGCTTTCAACCAGGCCGGACCATATAGACTACGAAATATTGGAGCTACTGGAGCAGTATGGCGTCAGAACAATTGAGCTTGGCGTTCAAAGCCTTGATGACGTGGTCTTGAAAGCAAGCTACCGGGGACATGCTGCAGCAGATGTGTACAGCGCCGCCGGCATGATACGGGAAAAAGGCTTCAGGCTCGGTATTCAAACCATGACCGGCCTGCCGGAGGATACAAGGGAGAAATGCCTTCATACTGCAAGACAGGTCATATCCATGGCACCGGATTTTGTCAGGATATACCCCGTTCTTGTCATCAGGGGCACCGGACTGGAAAGGCAGTATCTTGACGGACAATACAGGCCGCAAAAGCTGGATGAGGCGGTGGAGCTCTGTGCTGAACTGCTGGAACTATATGAAGCCGGCGGAATCAACGTCATCCGGATCGGCCTTCAGGCATCGGAGAATATCAGTGAAGGCGCCGGGTCCGAAGTCGCGGCGGGGCCGGTACATCCTGCCTTCAGGCAGCTCGTCGAGTCCAGGCTGATGCTGCGGAAAATGGAAGAAATGATTTTATCGCAAAAGCTGACAGGAATACGCTGTCTGACCATCACTACAGGTGCGTCGAATCTATCCAATGTAATCGGGCAGAAACGCAGTAATATAGAATATCTGAAGAAGCAATACTCCATTCGGGACATTAAGGTTAAGTCCGATAAAAGCCTTCAAAGACAGATAGTCTTTGACTGATATCTTTTCGAAATGAAGCTGTTTAAAGCTTAAATATCTTATTGAATCTGTCTTCAATTATGTTAAAATGAATATGGACTTTCAGGCTTTATTGCCATGCAGCCAATTAAGCCTGGTAAGAAAAACGTACGGGCTATTTCGGGATGTTGGGGGGTTCCATTTGTATTTAAAGCGTTTGGATATACAGGGTTTCAAATCCTTTGCAGATAAAATCAGCCTGGATTTCAACGGCGGGATCACCTCCGTTGTGGGTCCCAACGGCAGCGGTAAAAGCAATATTGCCGATGCCATCAGGTGGGTCCTCGGTGAGCAAAGCGTCAAGACACTCCGCGGCAGCAAAATGGAAGACGTCATATTTGCCGGTACGGAACACAGGAAGCCTCTCGGTTTTGCAGAGGTGTCCATCACCATCGACAACGCGGATGCCGCTCTGCCCATCGCGTTCGGCGAAGTCACCATTACCCGAAGAGTTTTCCGTTCCGGTGAAAGCGAATACCTGATCAACAAGACGCCCTGCCGTCTGAAAGACATTACGGAGCTGCTGCTGGATACCGGTATCGGCCGTGACGGCTATTCCGTCATTGGTCAGGGCAGGGTGGATGAAATACTGAGCTCCCGGTCGGAGGACCGCAGACACATCTTTGAAGAAGCCTCCGGTATTATGAAATACAAGGTAAGAAAGCTGGAGGCTGAAAAAAAGCTCGAGCTGACCAGGCAGAACCTGGAACGCATCAACGATATCATCATTGAGCTGGAATCCCAGCTGGGGCCGTTGAAGGAGCAGTCCGAAACAGCGCGCAAATACCTGGATCTCCGGGAAAACCTGAAGGAGCTTGAAGTCAACGTATACCTCGACAGCATGGAAAAGTTCAGGGAGAAGCTGAAGGACCTGGATGAGCAGTACAAAACGGTCCGGGACAACATGGAGGCCGAGAACAGGAAGCTGGAGGAAATCACAAGCTCAAATAAGCAGAAAACCGACCTGCTGAAGGCGTTTGACGAGAAGCTGGAAACAGCGCGCCAGCAGTTCTATGCGCTGGAAGGAGATCTTGAACGCTGCAGCTCAGACATCAAGCTGAACAATGAAAAGAAAGGAAATCTGGCGCAAAATATTGAAAGACTGGATTCCGAAGCCGCAGAGCTGCAGACTAAACTGACCGGCCTGGACAAAGAGGAGGCTGCCAAGCAGAATAAGCTGAAATACCTTGAAAAGCAGCTGCAGGATTATACCGCAAAGCTTTCCGAATATGAACGGCAAATGGAAGAGCTGCTCAAGACGCTCGATGAAAGCGAACGCCATATTGAGCTTTTGAAAACCGGTATCATGGACAAGCTCGATGTGCAGTCTGATAAAAAACTGCAGATCAACCATGTCACCACACACATGGAGAACATGCACAAGCGGCAGAAAAGCATTGATAATGAAATTTACCAGCATGTGGTGGAAAATGACCGGGAAAAGATGAAAAAGGAAGATCTGTCTGAAAGCATACAGCACGCTTCAGAACAGATCCGTAAACAGAAGGCCAGACTTCAGGAGCTAAGCGGCGAACGCGCGGAGTCGGACAAAATGCTGGACGGCCTGCGCATCAAACAAAGCAAGATCAAATCGGATATTCAATTTAAAACCTCCCGCGCAAGGACCTTGCGTGAAATGGAGCAGAACCTGGAGGGTTATAACAGAAGTGTCAGGCAGGTGCTGCAGGCATGCCGCGAATCGCAGGAGTTCGGTAAGGGCATTCATGGTGCACTGGCGCAGCTAATCAAGGTGGACAGAAAATATGAGGCTGCTATTGAAATGACACTTGGAAGCGCGCTTCAGAACATTGTCACCCAGAGCGAAGAAGCTGCGAAAAAGGCGATTGAATACCTGAAGGCAAACAAGCTTGGCCGTGCCACCTTTCTGCCCATCAGTTCCGTGAACGGTAAAAGCTTTGATTCTTCCACACTTGGCCGTATTACCCGCAGTGAAGGCTTTTGCGGTGTTGCTTCCGATCTGGTTGCGTGTGACTCACAATACGATGGAATCATCGCAAGCCTGCTGGGAAAAGTCGTGGTGGTGGATCATCTGGACAATGCCATCCATATGGCCCGTCATTTCAGCTATTCCTTCCGGATCGTCACGCTGGAAGGGGACATTCTCAGTACCGGCGGCTCCATGTCCGGCGGCAGCTTGGAAAACAGGGGCACCGGCATATTGAGCCGGAACAGGGAAATCACCGAACTGGATACGGAGCTGCAGAGCCTGAAATCAGCTGAAGCTGCTCTGGAGAAGGACATCGCGCTGCTAGTGGAGGATATCGGTCAGATCAATACCGAAATTTCCTCTGTTGAAAATGATTTGAAGAACAATGAACTGGTTAAGATAAGAGATGAAAGCCATCTGGCGCAGGTCGAGGAAAATATGAAAAAGCTCGCCGCCAGGATGGACATGCTGAAGCAGGAAAAGGAACAGCTCGACAGGCAGCTGAAGGATATTTCCCGCGAACTGGAAAAATATCAGCAGGAGCTTGCCGTTATCGAGCTTGAAATCAGCGATACCAAGAAAACCATTGCGGAGCACCAGGAAAAGCATAAAGAGGATCAGACGGTCCGGGACGCACTGCACACGGATATTACAGACTTTAAGATATCCGTCAATTCCATCCGGGAAAGTATGGACAGTGTAAAGGAAACCACGGAAAGGCTCACCTCCGAGAAGGACTCGCTTACTAAAGGAATTGCCAGAAAAGGCAGTGAAAAGACGAAATACCTTGATGAAATCAAGCATCTTGAAGAGCTGAACGAAGGGCTGCAAGAGGTTATTCGAAAGCATGAGGCGGAAAAATCCGGAAAGACCTTTGAACTGGACAGGCTTGCGGAAGAACGCAAAATGCTGGAGGAGGACCTGTATGATATCGTAAACAAAATCAACGATGCCAACAAAAATATCCTGCTGCTCCAGGAGGAGTATTCCAGGGTGGAGGTTAAAAAGGCCAAACTGGAGACCGAAATGGAAGCGCTGCAGGACAGAATGTGGAATGAATACGAGCTTACCTGGTCCGTAGCGCAGCAGTTGAAAAAAGACATCGGCAGCCTGACGCAGGCTTCGAAAAGGATCACCGAGCTCAGAAATGCCATCAAGGAGCTTGGCGCAGTAAATGTCGCCTCCATCGAAGAATATGTGAAGGCAAAGGAGCGTCATGAATTCATGGCCGCCCAGCGTAACGACATGGAGCAGGCCAGGGAAAAGCTGCTCAGGGTGGTGCAGGAGATGACCTCCATCATGAAAAAGCAGTTTTTGGAGCAGTTTAAGCTGATAAACGATCATTTCAATATCGTGTTCAAGGAGCTATTTAACGGTGGACGCGCGGCCTTGCTGCTTTCAGACCAGGAAAATGTGCTCGAAAGCGGCATTGAAATAGAGGTACAGCCTCCGGGCAAAAAGCTCCAGAACATGATGCTGCTATCAGGCGGGGAACGTGCATTTACCGCAATCGCCCTGCTGTTCTCCATTTTGCGGCTGAAGCCTTCTCCCTTTTGTGTACTGGATGAAATCGAGGCGGCGCTGGATGATGCCAACGTGTACAGATTTGCCGATTACCTCAGGAAGTATTCCAGCCAGACACAATTTATCATGGTCACCCACAGAAAGGGTACGATGGAGGGCTCGGACATGCTGTACGGCGTGACCATGCAGGAGCATGGCGTATCGCGGATCGTATCCATGAAAATGGGAGAAAAAGTGAGCTGAGTAACGCTTATCAACCCTGCTGTGCGTGATAAGTGGGAACAATTAATTACATGCCGGTGCACATCGGCGGAATGGCGGTTATTACATGGGTTTCTTTGATAAACTGAAGAATGGTCTTTCAAAGACCAGAAAAGGAATAACGGAAAGAATCGATCAGGTGCTGGTATCGTTCGGAAAGGTTGACGAAGAGCTTTTCGACGAGCTGGAGGAAGTACTGATCACATCCGATATCGGTGTTGACACGGCATTGCGTATCATCAGCGGTGTAAAGAAAAAGGTGAAGGAAGGCAAGGTTACCAATCCGCTTATGGTGAAAAACCTTCTGAAGGAAGAGCTTGTAGAGATCCTGGGGGATGAAACCCCCGACCTGAAGCTATCTCCGTCTCCTGTCGTCATTACTGTTATTGGAGTGAACGGCGTCGGTAAAACCACCTCCATCGGGAAAATTGCCAGCATGCTGAAAAAGGACGGCAAAAAGGTCATGCTGGCGGCCGCAGATACATTCAGAGCTGCTGCAATCGATCAGCTGGAAATATGGTCCAACCGGGTAGGCGTTGAGCTGATCAAGCAGGAAGAGGGATCCGACCCGGCAGCGGTCATTTATGATGCCCTTCAGGCAGCCAGAGCACGTAAGGCGGATGTTTTGATCTGCGATACGGCGGGAAGACTTCATACAAAAAAGAATCTGATGGAGGAATTAAAGAAAGTTTCCCGTATAATAGAC
>JAEZMC010000300.1 GCA_023435805.1 Bacillota bacterium
TAGCTATTTTAATGGTAATTCAGCTCTTGCTGCTGGCGGGCTGTTCCATTCCGTTTTTCGGAAAGAGTACCGATAAGGCATCCGGGCTGGCAGACGGACAGCAGATGCTGCAGCTGCCTGAGAATGATCAGCTGGGCAGTACAGGAAGTGGTATTTCCGGCAATCCTGTATCAAGCGGCACCGCTTTGACAACTACCGCCGGAGCATTGGCGGCGGCGATACCGGGCGGAACCACCACAGACTCAGCGCTGGCTGCGACCGTTTCTTCGGCGGCAATCGGTGCGGCTGCAGACGGTGTGGCATCATCGCTGGCACAGGAAAGCCAGGGCTCCGGGACAGCTGCCCCGACATCGGAAGTGGCCGCGGCCGAGACAGTCCGGGATGAAGGGGATAAACCGGTTGAAGCGAAGCTTCCGGTTACGGTATATTACCAGGATGGGGACGGCTACCTGGTCCCGATGACCAGGTGGATACAACAGCAGCAGGGCATCGCACGGGCTGCGGTGAGTCTCACCGTGGACAGTGCCATAGCCAGGGAGGAAATTGCGTATTACGGCGTATATCCAGTCATACCGGCAGATACGAAAATTCTGGGTATCGATATACGTGACGGCATAGCGACAATTGACTTCGACAGGCACTTACTGAATTATGACAATGCGACTTCCGAAAGGAATATCATTGCCTCGGTCGTATACACGATGACGGAATTCAAGACCGTCGACAAGGTCCGTATACTGATCAACGGCTATCCCCAGGAAGTGCTGAAGTATGGAACCAATATTTCAATGCCTTTGGGAAGGGAAGAGGTCGCTGTCAATTCGGACGTCACGCTGCCGAAAGCAGGCTCGGATAAAGTGGATCTATACTTTATGAAGAAGGCGAATGCAGGTTTTACCTATATGGTGCCGATTTCTGTGGTCAATAGCGAGAGCAGCGGTGAATTGCCGGAAATACTGGTAAAAAACCTGCTTAAGGCAGATCCGGCTGGAGCGCTGAATAATGAAATTCCTGAAGGAGTTACTCTTCTGAAGGATAATTTGCAAAATGGAGTACTTACACTGGACTTTAGCGAAAACTTCACCGACTATGGAGGCAGTGCCAGGGAAGAAGGCATATTGAAGCAGCTTGCATATACCGTCAGACAGGTTGACGGAATCCACAGCATGAAGATCCTTGTGAATGGCAGTGAAGCGCAGCTGCCGGAGGGAACGGACATCTCCGACGGGGTAGCGATTCCGGCAACGGTTAATGATGTGATGGATAGATAATCGCTTTTGCTACGAGCAAATAAAGGAATAAAGGAATGCTGAAGAAGTGGAAACAGATGCAATAAAACCGGAAATAAAACGGGCCAGATTGATAGCGGCAACGAAAAACAGGGGGAAGCTGGAGGAAATTGCACAGTTGCTGACGCATTTCCCTTGTGAGGTGGTGTCGATGTCCGAGGCTGGAATACACGACGATATCGAAGAAAACGGAAGCACGTTTGAAGAGAATGCACTGATCAAGGCTATGAGCGTGTGGAAATCCACAGGGGAGACCGTCATGGCAGATGATTCGGGGCTGGAGGTGGATTGTCTGGGCGGAGCGCCAGGCGTATATTCGGCACGGTACGCCGGAGAAGGCGCCACGGATGCAGATCGGAACCGCAAGCTTCTGGATGCGATGAAAGGTGTTGACACAGACAAAAGAACGGCTCGATTCGTATGTGCAATAGCAGTAGTATTTCCGGATGGAAGTCATCTGATTTCCAAAGGGACCTGTGAGGGTATCATAGCATTCGAGCCTGCAGGGAATAATGGTTTTGGATATGATCCATTGTTTTATGTTCCGGGATTCGGAATGACAATAGCACAAATGGATGCAGACATGAAAAATGGCATCAGCCACCGGGGAAATGCCCTGAGAAAAATGGTGGAAATGTTGGAGCCGATTTGGCCCGATAAAGTACCAGGGTTGTGACAGAGTTTGGCGGGGGTTATTATGAAGATATTGGTTTTGAGCGATACCCATGGTGATACAAATAAGGCTGAAGAGGCCATTCGATTAAATAAAGAAATTAGCTTGGTCATACACCTTGGCGATTATTTCAGGGATGCACAGAAATTGTCCAGCTTATTTCCGGATATTCCGGTGGAATATATATACGGCAACAGTGATTTTATGATCGATGATGTGCCTGCGGAAAAAATGCTGGAAATCTGCGGAAAGAAAATATTTATTACTCATGGCCACAGGTATTCGGTAAAATGGGATTATGAAAAGCTGTATAAAAAAGCGGAAGAGCTGCAGGCTGATATGCTTTTGTTCGGTCATACCCATGTGCCTGATATCATCGAAAAAGGTAAATATTGCATATTAAATCCGGGCAGCACAAGCGACCCGAGGGATGATTCCGACGAGTCCTATGCGATTATTGAGATCAGCAACGGCAAGGTGGCGTCAAAGATATGCTATTTTTAGATTCCGCCGGCTAACCTTGCTTCTTGTCAGGACAGTTTATTTTATAGTTCTTGTGGCCGCCTGAAAGGTTATACACTACTTTAAAGCCGCTGTTGATCAAGATGTTCTGCGCGGCATTTCCGGTTACACCCTTGTTGCAGTAGGTAATGGTCAGCTTGTTCCTGTCCAGGGATCTGGCAGCGTTCCTCAGCTTATCCTGCGGAATGCTGATGGCACCCTCAACATGGGACTTTTCAAACTGGCTTGCAGCCCTGGTATCAATGATATTCATGTCCACGCCGTCGGTCATCTTGTCTTTAAGGTCTTTTGCAGTGATAAGCCTTCTGTGCCTGTTGATGGCATTATCCAGTATCATGCCGGTATACATGACCGGATCCTTTGATGTGGAGAATGGGGGAGCATAGGCAAGATCCAGGTGGAAAAGGTCTTCAGCCTTGGCACCGAAGCTGATGGCTGTGACAAAAACATCGATTCGTTTATCTACGCCGGATTTTCCGATGATCTGTGCACCCAGCAGTCTTCCGTCCGCCCTGTCTGCAACGCCTTTTATCACCATATCGCTGCCATGAAAGTAATCGGGCTTGTCAGGCTTGATGTTATGGCATACTTCAACATCGTAGCCTTCCGCCAGGGCTTCCTTTTCGGTAAGGCCGGTCTGTGCCACAACCATGTCAAAGATTCTGAAAATGCTTGTGCCCAGGATACCTCTGAATTCCAGGTTCATTCCTGTTATCTGTTCACCGACAATTCTACCGGTTTTATTGGCGGTAGAACCCAACGGCCTGTATATGGGCTTTTTTGTTATCAGAGAATAGCTTTCGGCACAGTCGCCGCAGGCGTAGATATCCTCTATGCTGGTCTGCATTCTGGTGTTTACCTTGATGGCTCCCGTAGGTCCGATTTCGATACCCGCTTTCCGGGCTAGCTCCGCATTTGGCCTGATACCGGCCGACATCACAACAAAGTCGGTATCGATAACCCTTCCGCTTTTCAGGTGGACTTTATTGACGAATACGTCACCTTCCAGGCTGGAGACGGAATCACCCAAAACCAGGCTGACACCCTTTTCCTTCAGGAAGTTTTCCAGATAAACAGCCATATCCTTATCCAGAGAGGACATAACCTGGTCGGCCATTTCTACAACGGTGACGCCGATTCCTCTAGCTGTCAGATTTTCCACCATTTCGAGGCCGATAAACCCGGAGCCAACGACGACTGCCGATTTGGGACGGTTTGTCAGGATGAAGTCGCGGATTTTGTCGGCGCTGGCTACATTACGAAGGACAAATACGTTAGGCCTGTCAACCCCTTCTATGGAAGGTATTACAGGGCTTGCACCGGTGGCGATGACCAGCTTATCATATGTTTCTGAGAACACTTCTTTCGTGTCCATGTTCTCAATGGCTAATGCTTTTTTGTCTGTGTTGATTTCAAGCACCTTGTGCCTGGTAAATACATCAACATTGTATTTCTTTTTAAAGTATGCGGCATCTCTGGGAACGAGCTGCTCCCGTTTCTCTATATCTGTTCCGATATAGTATGGGAGGCCGCAGCCCGAGTAGGATATGTCACTGTCCATGTCATAAATTTTTATTTCCGCACGTTCGTCATTTCTTCTGGCTTTGGCTGCAGCAGACGTTCCTGCCGCTACACCGCCGATTATCAGTATTTTCATAGCTATACCTCAGGATTTTATTTTTTGGATTGTATTTATTCGTTCTATCTACTTCAATATTTACACCTATATTTACCCAGCAACAGGCGTGAATAAAGCATTTATTTATTCTGCTGCACTATTTTGAGATGCTGTTCCATAAAGTTATACTTCAATTGCAGAGTGTTATTTAAAATTCCACAGAATTTATTAATATTAGACTGCCGAAAGCAGATCAGAAGTTGGAATTGGGTTCAGTCAGCGTATGATTCATTTCTTCAACGTATTTCTGTACAGCTTTTGCGGCTCGTGGAAAAGGAGCAAGCATATGTATAAGACTGCCGAAAGCAGATCATAAGTTGGAATCGGGTTCGGTCAGCATATAATTCATTTCTTCAAAGCATTTCTGTACAGGTTTTGCGGCTCGAGAGAAAGGTAAAACGCTGGTTATACAAGCAAAGTGTGCCGGGGATGAGCTTTCATCCCCGCATGCAGCAGCCGCCTGATCCGCACTTGTGTACGTTTGGGCATTCATTTGCACCGGATTTCCGGGATTGAACGATATTGACGTTTGAAAATACGGCTTCTAGTTTGTCACTGCCGCATTTGGGGCATTTGATCCTTTTGTTTTCCCTGTCGCTCATGGAAGCCATAACATTGAATTCTTCACCGCAGCTGCATCTCAAATCGTAAAA
>JAEZMC010000368.1 GCA_023435805.1 Bacillota bacterium
CCTACAACCAGCCCGTTACAAGAGCCAAAATTGAAATGATCCGCGGTGTGAATTCGGACAGCGCCATATCGAAGCTGGTGGATCGCAACCTCATCAAGGAAGCGGGTAGACTTGACACTCCCGGCAAACCGATGCTTTACGAAACGACCGAGGAATTCCTGAGAAGCTTCGGATTCAAATCGACAGCCGACCTGCCCATGATTGAGCTGGACTCCATGCCTCTCACGGATATGCAGGAACCGGAGCAAAAAGAGGCTGAAAACCGTTAGTGGAATGAAATATGCAATAATGGAAAAAATAGCATGAGAGCAACTCTTTGAGGAGATAGAGGTGTCTCATGCTTTATTTATTTGTTTTTTTTGTTATTCTTGTATTGTATACCGTTCTTTTCTGGATCGATCTCAAGGCCGCTCTGGAGTATATTCGAAATGAGCACGGTGAATGGATTGTGCTTTCCTTTTATACTTACGACGGTTTTTTCAGATACAGCTATGATATTCCTCTTTTAAAAACAGAAAACAACCGTGTGCGGTTCAAGCTGGTGAAGGGCCAGAGCAGGGAAGCACGCACGGGTTCGGGCAAAAAGGAAAAGCTGATGCCGATGGATATTTACAGAAAAATCGTGAGTGTGCGAACCTATTTAAAGGATCATCGCGATTTGTTCGAAGATATCAGGAAGTATCTGAATAAAAAGGATATCCAGGTTGAATTGAGAATAAACCTCATGCATGGCACCGGTGACGCGGCGCAAACAGGTATTATTTACGGACTATGGTGGACAGCTGCCGGCTTTCTGACAGCATGGCTTTCAAAATATCTAAAGGCCTTCGATCGCAAAATATCCATTACGCCCTGCTTCAACAAACGTATTCTGGAAGTGGATGCAAGCTGCATATTTCATGTCAGATTAGTCCATATTATAGTGGTATTGATAAAAATATTCTATAAAAAGTACCTGATAAAAATGAAGACAAAAAAGGTGATAGGTGGTGAAGTAAGTGGCTGAACAGCATCCTATAGAAGGAATGATGACGACCGCCATGGAAAGCATCAAGGAAATGGTGGATGTCAATACGATTGTAGGAGATGCGGTCCAATCGCCGGACGGTACGGTGATCATTCCCATATCGAAAGTGACATTCGGTTTTGCGGCTGGCGGAGGAGAATACAGCAATTCGACGGAAGGACAGGAATCGGAAAGCCCAAGCGACTCGTCGGAAGATGAAGAAGGCGGCGGTAACGGGAGATACCCGTTTGCCGGCGGCAGCGGTGCCGGAGTCAGCATCAATCCGGTTGCATTCATGGTGGTAGGCAACGGTCAAATCAAGCTTTTGCCGGTTAACGTCAATTCCAGTGTGGACAAGATACTGGATCTAATACCGGAGTTGTTCTGCAAGCTGGAGGATTTATTAAAAAAACGGGTTGCCGTTAAAAAAGAGACCAGAACGGAAAGCAGTGAAACACCGGTAAAAGAGGGCAAATCGGAGTAATGCTCTCATATCGCTCGTGACCGATAACAGCATATCATCCTTCATGCCGCAGCAATTACCTGTCGGAACAGTATTCGCCGGTATTGCCTGTGGCTTTTTTATTGATTTGATGGTACTATCTTAACAGTATGATATCAGGTGATAGAAAGGATGGATATATGTCTGAAATAAGGCTGCAAAAATATCTGGCGGAGGCTGGCGTGGCCTCCAGAAGAAAATGTGAGGAGCTCATTGCAGAGGGTAGAGTAGAGGTGAACAATCAGGTAGTAACCGTGCCCGGTACGAAAATAAACGGCGGCGAATTAATCAAGGTGGACGGAAAGGTGATCAGATCCGAACAGCGAAAGGTTTATATCCTGCTTAACAAGCCGGTAGGGTACATTTCTACTGCAAAGGACCAATTCTCAAGAAAGACTGTGCTGGATCTCGTCAGTACGGTGAGTGAACGGATTTACCCGGTGGGCAGATTGGATTATGATACGTCAGGTCTGCTCATGCTCACAAATGACGGCGAACTGGCAAACGGTCTCACGCATCCGAAGCATGAGCTGCAAAAGGTATATCGTGTCATGATCAGCGGCAAGCTGAAGGAGGAGGATATAACAAGCCTTCAGGAAGGCGTTGATATTGAGGATTATACGACTGCGCCGGCTGCTGTAAAAGTAGTGGACGCCACGAAGAGAGATTCGATCGTGGAAATTTCCATACATGAAGGTAAAAACCGGCAGGTGAGGAAAATGTTCGAAACACTCGGATATGCGGTACTGAGGCTGAAAAGGGTAGCAATCGGCCCGCTTGTAATTGACGGTTTGGAAGAGGGCAAATGGAGGTATCTAAGGAAAAAGGAGATTGAATTGCTTAAAAAAACAATACAACCAGGGAGAGCCAAACAATAAATGAACCGATCGGTAGAAAAGTGCATTATCAGGAATTCTCTCCACCAGTCACATGACCTCATCAGCCGGGTGGTTGGAACCGGAGATACCGTCATTGATGCTACAGCCGGAAACGGCGGCGATACGATATTCCTTGCACGCCTTGCAGGCCCGGAAGGGAAGGTATACTCATTTGATATACAACAGGAGGCACTGGACAGAACCCGGGTGAAGCTCGCGGCAGAGGGGCTGGAGGATCGGGTTGAATTGGTGTGCGCCGGTCATGAACAGATGGGGCTGTACGTCAGGGAGCCTGTCAGGGCAGTCATGTTCAACCTGGGATACTTACCGGGAGGAGACCATCGCATCGGAACGAAGGGACATACCACTATTGCCGCACTGGAAAAGGCCATGGAACTCCTGGAAATAAACGGCGTCATAACCCTTGTAGTTTATTACGGCGGAGACAGCGGGTTTGATGAAAAGGATCAGGTGCTCGACTTTATCAGGACCATCGACTGCAAACGGTTTACGGTTTCAAGAACAGATTTTGTCAATCAGATTAATTGTCCGCCTATTCTGGTGTGTATTGAGAAATTAAACTGAATCGTTTTTATATATGGGAATAATATTGCATTGGGTTGAAAAGTATTATATAATTTACATATACTTATCACCAGGTAATAATATCTTATAACAATATATTACATAAAACGAAATATGATAACGAGGTGGAAGACTCATGGGAACGTTTGAAAAAATCAACGACCTCCACATTCGGAAAGAAAGGCTCGAAGCAGGTGGAGGTGCCGACAAAATTGCGAAGCAGCACGAGTCCGGTAAGCTCTCTGCCAGGGAGCGTCTCGAAAAGCTGTTTGACAGCAATTCGTTTGTTGAAATGGATGCTTTTGTCGAAACCAGGGCTATCGATTTTGACATGCAAAAGAAAAAGGTACCCGGAGACGGTGTAGTAACCGGTTACGGCAGTATCGACGGAAGGCCTGTATTCGTATCGTCACAGGACTTTACGGTCATCGGAGGCTCGCTCGGCGAGGCTCATGCCCGCAAGATCACCAAGGTCATGGATATGGCTATGAAAATGGGAGCGCCCTTCATCAGCATCAATGATTCTGGCGGGGCGAGAATCGAAGAGGGTATCGACGCGCTTAGCGGCTACGGCGATATTTTTTACAGGAATACGCTGGCATCGGGTGTAATACCCCAGATTTCTGTCATTATGGGACCCTGTGCCGGAGGCGCCGTGTATTCTCCGGCTATTACGGATTTTGTATTCATGGTGGAAAAAACCAGCTATATGTTTATTACCGGACCGCAGGTTATCAAGTCGGTTACGGGAGAAGACGTAACGTTTGAAACACTGGGCGGCGCCGAGGTTCATAACGTCAAAAGCGGCGTTGCACATTTCAAAAGCGGCGGTGAAGAGGAGTGCCTGAAGGAAATCAGAAGGCTGATCAGCTTCCTACCCGACAACAACCTCACGGATCCGCCGATTGTACCTGCGGGCGATGATCTGAACCGGATCGAAGAAAGCCTGTTGGACTTAATTCCTGATAACTCCAACAAACCGTATGATATCAAGGACGTTATTGAAAAAATACTGGACAATGGTGATTTTCTGGAGGTGCAGAAGCATTTTGCACAAAATATCGTTGTCGGCTTCGGCAGACTCAACGGCAAGACCGTAGGCATCATTGCCAACCAGCCGAAGGTCATGGCAGGCGTGCTGGATGTCAATTCAGCCGACAAGGGTGCCAGGTTCATACGGTTTTGTGATTCCTTCAATATTCCCGTTGTTACCTTTACGGATACGGCAGGGTATCTGCCGGGCACCGGACAGGAGTACAGCGGCGTGATCAGGCACGGAGCCAAGCTTCTGTACGCATTTTCGGAAGCTACGGTACCGAAGATCAACGTGATTGTTAGAAAAGCCTACGGAGGTGCATATATCGCAATGAACAGCAAGCACCTGGGCGCGGACATGGTTTTCGCATGGCCAAGTGCAGAAATCGCGGTAATGGGCCCGGACGGTGCCGCCAACATCATTTTCCGCAAGGAAATTGCAGCGGCGGAGGATGCCATCGCCGCCAGAGAGCAAAAAATCGAAGAATATCGGAACAAGTTCTCCAATCCATATATTGCAGCTTCCCGGGGTTATGTGGACGATGTCATCGATCCGGCAACCACCCGTGGCAGACTGATCAATGCGCTGGAAATGCTAGCGGGCAAGCGGGAAAACAGACCGGCCAAAAAGCATGGCAACATACCGCTGTAATAGGGAGGTACGGACATGAACGAGCATGAAAACGGCAATATCAATGATGAAATACTTGCTGTAATAGCTGCGGCAGTTGCCGCTATGGAAACAAGACCCGGTTACAGGCTGGTGGTCAGGTCCATGAGGCAGGTCCCCCATTCGTCTCCGGTATGGAATACGACGGGCAGGCTTGAACGGCTGAACCGGAATCTGAATGCATAAGCGGGTATTCCCCAGTTAAATTAAATGAATCGGGAGGATAGAATCGTGAAGAAATTTTTGATAAAGGTAAATGGAAGCCAGTATGAAGTGGAAGTAGAAGAAGTAAGGGATGGTTCGGCCGCACCGGCAATGACGGGAACGCCTTATGTAGCTCCGGCAGCCGCACCTGCTCCGGTTCAGGCGCCGGCGGCAGTACAGGCACAGGCCGCACCGGCAGCGCCTGCTGCTGAGAAAAAGGCGGTGTCCGGCGGAGCGGCAGGTTCTGTAAAAATTACTGCACCGATGCCGGGAACGATCCTCAAGGTCTCGGTCAATCCGGGTGATCAGATTAAAAAAGGCCAGGTGCTGCTGATACTGGAAGCAATGAAGATGGAAAACGAGATAGTCGCGCCGTCTGAAGGAACAGTCGCTACAGTAAACGTAAACAGGGGTACTTCCGTAAATGCAGGTGATTTGCTGGTATCCTTGAATTAAGGAGGAATGGATGATGCGCAGGGTTAAAATAACGGAAACCGTGCTCAGAGATGCACACCAATCGTTGATTGCTACCAGAATGAGCACTGACGATATATTGCCGATCGTAGAGAAGCTGGACAACATCGGATATAACTCGCTGGAATGCTGGGGCGGGGCTACATTTGATTCCTGTCTCCGGTTCATGAACGAGGATCCGTGGGAAAGACTCAGAAAGATCAGAAGCATTGCCAGGAAAACAAAGCTGCAAATGCTGCTGAGAGGCCAAAATCTACTGGGCTACAAGCACTATGCAGATGATGTGGTGGAATATTTTGTCCGCAAATCCATAGCAAATGGAATAGATATCATACGCATATTTGATGCGTTGAATGATGTAAGAAATATTGAAGCTGCCATCAAGGCCTGTAAAAAGGAAGGCGGCCATGCACAGGGCACGGTGAGCTATACCATCAGTCCGGTCCACAGCCTGGAGCACTTTGTAAAGGATTCCAGGATGTTGGTTGAAATGGGGGCGGACAGCATCTGTATCAAGGATATGGCAGGCCTGCTGCTTCCGTATTCTGCCTTTGAGCTCGTAAAAGCATTGAAGGAAACGATCAAGGTTCCCATACAGGTCCATACACATTACACAAGCGGCGTTGCTTCCATGACCTATTTAAAGGCCATTGAAGCAGGTGCGGACGTTGTGGACTGTGCAATATCCCCCATGGCGATGGGTACGACACAGCCTCCTACAGAGCCGTTGGTGGCTACTCTGAAGGATACGGAATACGATACGGGACTGGAGCTGTCCAAATTAAGCGAAATTGCAGAGTATTTCAGGCCTATCAAGGAAAAATACATCGCCTCCGGCCTGCTGGATGTAAAAGTGATGGGCGTAGATGTCAATGCTCTCATTTACCAGGTTCCCGGCGGAATGCTGTCTAACCTCGTATCACAGCTGAAACAGGCGGGCAAGTCCGATAAGTATGAAGAGGTTCTGAAGGAAGTGCCGAAGGTGAGGGAGGATTTCGGATATCCTCCTCTGGTAACACCAACAAGCCAGATTGTCGGCACGCAGGCCGTCATGAATGTGATAACAGGCGAAAGATACAAAATGGTGCCGAAGGAATCCAAAGCGCTTGTCAAAGGTGAATACGGCAAAACTCCCGCACCAATCCCCGAAAATATCCGTAAGAAGATACTGGGCGACGAGGAGCAGATTACCTGCAGGCCGGCGGATCTGATCCAGCCTGAGCTGGACAACATCAGAAAACAGATCGGCGAGTACATCGAACAGGATGAGGATGTGCTTTCATATGCACTGTTCCCGCAAGTGGCGGAGAATTTCTTCAAATACCGCCAGGCAGAAAAGTATAAGATTGACAGCACTTTAGTAAATTATAAAGAAAAGGTTCATCCGGTATAACAGAACAGGGGGCGTTTCTGATCAGGACTATGATCCAGGAACGTCCCCTTTAGACTGTCTTGACGGGGGACGGTTCCGGCAGACTTACTGCAGGAGCAGTCCCTTTTTGATGCGCCAGCCGGGACACTGCTGCTATGTGCATAGCTGGTATCCGGTATATATGTTCAGCACTCCGAATGCAAATATACATAGTTTTCCTTGTTGCTCACATACCTGAGTACTTTGATTTCGCTGCCGGGCTTGATGTGCCTGCCGCACTTGAGGCAGGCGTAGGCATTGGAGCGCATACTGGCATAATTTAGCTCCGGTTTGACATGTTCAAGCTGCTGCCAGCTTTTCCAGCCTACCTTGCATAGTCGTATCCTTTTGTCAAAGTCGGCATAAACCCACCGGAGCAGCTTATGAAAATGAAAGGGGTAGCGCGTATATTTTATGTACTGCCATGGCAGCCCCAGTCTTTCCGTATACAGCTCGAAATTTTTCTCAACGATTTCCTGAACTCTGCCGGTTATTTGTGTACTGTACCAGGTGTAGCCGTTCCGATTCAGCCAATCCTTGAGGTGCTCAAACATATACCCCCTGCAGATCTCAATCATCTCTCCCTTTGCGGGCGAAAGGCTTTTGAATGCCGAAGCGGTTATCGTGACCACCTCATCGAGGTAGAGCTTTTTCTTGAACTGCTCCTTGTCATACAATTCAACAGGAATAATATCAAAATAGTATTCATTTGTTTCCGGCCTGTAAACACCGATGCAGGTTCCGCCCACAAAGCTTCCGCTGCCGGCGTCATCGATCTGAAGCATGCTTCCTCCAGGTATCCAAATTTACCGTCATGAAATATGATGTGACTTAAAGGTGCAATCAATACGGAAGATGAAAAAAAACCATATTGCAACGTATGGATTCCGGAGAAAAATGCATAGTAAAAATGCAGCTACTTGATTTTTATCCTGCAAAAATGTAAACTGTAGTGGAACGGCTTGTAAATTCATACGGAGGTTGATATGGAAACAAAAAGCCATGACATGATAAAAAGAATTCAGGAAAAGATGCCTGATATGAGTAAAGGCCAAAAGCTGATAGCCAATTTTATTATCGGCCATTATGAAAAGGCTGCTTTTATGACAGCTGCCAAGCTTGGCGAGGTCGTGGGCGTCAGCGAATCCACGGTTGTCCGTTTTGCCATTGAGTTGGGGTATGACGGATACCCGAAACTGCAGAAGGTGCTGCAGGAGCTGATCAAGAGCAAGCTTACGGCCGTACAGAGAATCGAGGTCTCTTCAAACAGGATCAATGAAGATAACATACTGAAGAGCGTGCTGCAGTCCGATATGGAAAAAATCAAGCTGACGCTGGAGGATATCGATCTGGCAAGCTTTAATGAGATTGTGGAATGCATTTTGAAAGCAAAAAAAATATACATTCTGGGGGTAAGGAGTTCAGCACCTCTTGCAAGTTTCCTGGGCTTTTATTTCAATTTGATATTTGATAATGTCAGACTGGTGCATACGACCAGTGTCAGTGAAATGTTTGAGCAAATTTTAAGGGCTGCCGAGGGAGATGTAGTTATTGGAATCAGCTTCCCAAGATATTCAAAGCGGACCACCAAGGCCATGCAGTTTGTGAAAAGCCAGGGCTCCAAGGTCATTGCCATAACCGACAGCATGGATTCGCCGCTGGCCGGATGTGCAGACCACTGCATTATTGCCAGAAGCGACATGGCTTCCTTTGTTGATTCCCTGGTAGCACCGCTGAGCGTTATTAATGCCCTGATCGTTGCGATCGGTATGAGGAAGAAGGAAAGTGTATACAATACCTTTGAGCGTCTGGAGGCTATCTGGGACGAATATCAGGTTTATGAGAAGTACGATAATGTCGAACCGCACAGGAAGGTGGACTATTGAGCCGGAAAGTTATAATCATCGGTGCCGGAGCAGCCGGGCTCATTGCGGCCGGTAAAGCCGCCGAACGCGGCAGGGAAGTGCTGCTGGTGGAAAAGAACGACCGGGTGGGCAAGAAGCTGCTTATATCAGGCAAGGGAAGATGCAATATTACAAATAATACGGATATCGAAGGGCTTATTCAGAATATTCCCGGTAACGGGAATTTTTTGTATTCCTCCTTTTACACCTTTTCCAATCTGGATTTAATCGAACTATTAGAGAAGGAAGGGCTTGAGACAAAAGTGGAGCGAGGCGGCAGGGTATTTCCCGTTTCGGATCAAGCCCGCGATGTAGTGCAGGTACTGCAGCGCTTCGCTGAAAATAGAGGTGCCGCACTCCGGCTGCATACTCCGGTTGAAAGGATCGAAGCGGAAAATGGCAAGGTTATCGGCGTCCGCTTGAAAAACGGGAGTTTGCTCGAAGCCGATTCGGTCATTCTTGCAACGGGAGGCGCCTCCTATCCGGGTACGGGATCCACGGGAGACGGGTATCGTATGGCGCAGCAGCTGGGGCATACCATAACGCCTTTACAGCCGTCCCTGGTACCGCTGCTGACCGCAGAAAAATGGGTACCCGAACTTCAGGGCCTGTCCCTTCGGAATATTTCAGTTACCTTCACGGATATGAAGGGACGTAAATTGTACAATGATTTCGGTGAAATGCTCTTCACACACTTCGGTGTTTCAGGGCCGGTCATATTGAGCGGCAGCAGGCATATCCTCAAGTACCGCTACCGGGATGTCAAGCTCATCATCGACTTGAAGCCGGCGCTGGACGAGGAGACTCTGGATGCCAGGCTGCAGCGCGATTTTGAGAAATTTTCCCGTAAACAGTACAAAAACAGCCTGGACGAACTGCTGCCTCAAAAGCTGATACCGGTGATCATCAGGCTGTCCCAGATACCGGAGGACAAGCCGGTAAATCAAATCACGAAGGCTGAACGCAGATCGCTGATCAAGCTGCTGAAAGAATTTACGCTGGAAATTGCGGGTTCAAGACCTTTATCGGAAGCCATTGTAACGGCCGGCGGAATTGTAACCGATGAAATCAATCCTTCCACGATGGAGTCAAAACTGGTAAGAGGTTTATATTTCGCAGGTGAAGTGATTGACGTCGATGCGTATACGGGAGGGTTCAACCTGACCATAGCTTTTTCTACAGGCTATACAGCCGGAATGAATTGTTAGGACACGGTGAAAAAAATCCGCTTCCTTTACCTGGATGAAACGTCTTGTGTAACTCCCCGCAAATGATTATGGAAGTTTTTAACGATGCAGGATGGTATTATTTCCCTTGTAAAAGTGAATAATAACTTCAGGCTGCCGGCAGCGGTTCCGTTTAACCGGCAAGCGGCCGCATTCCGATATGAAAATGCCCGGGAGATCGTTAATGAAAGCTGATATTACGAATCGGCACACAGAAAACAAAACACGCAGTACAGACGTACCAACAAAGGCGGTTAAATTTGAGCGGCTGCTTTTCAAGGTATTTCTTGCAGTCTTTCTGACATTGGTTGCTGCGCAGGCAGCGCTTTTAAATCCAGCCATTCGCTCTTCTTCCGAAGACCAGTATTATACTGAAGGTGAACCACTGAATCAGGAGGCTTATCTGTTCACCCCGTGCAAAATGGAGCTCAGGCTCATCA
>JAEZMC010000032.1 GCA_023435805.1 Bacillota bacterium
GTGCTTTTCAATAACCATAGGCTTTACAGGTCACCTATCGTGAGAAACGGCCGAAAGGCTACGGTGGGATACCGGCCCGATATTTGGCAGACCTGGGAGTAGCGGAAAACTATAGCTGTATGGAATAGAACGGAGTGAACCATGAACGATAAAAATGCTGAAACACTTGAAAAAACTGAAATACAGTATGAAGGAACGGAATTTGCGGGTTGGAGGAAAAAAATCACTTTGTTTTTAGCAGGCCAGACCGTTTCACTTTTCGGATCTTCTCTGGTGCAATTTGCCATAATATGGTACATAACACTGTCTACGAAATCCGGTGCGATGATGATGATTTCCACATTATGTTCATTTTTGCCGCAGATCGTTATATCACCCTTTTCCGGCGTCTGGGCAGACAGGTACAACCGCCGGTTTCTAATCATTGCAGGCGATATCCTGGTAGCATCAAGTACCTTGATTCTTGCCATCCTGTTTCTGCTCGGATATGGCGAACTATGGCTGATTTTCCTCATTTCCGGAATCCGATCGATGGGTACGGGCATCCAGATGCCTGCTGTCAACGCACTGCTGCCGCAGATCGTACCGGTGGAGAAGCTGACCAGGGTCAATGGAATCAACGGAAGTATCCAGTCTCTTGTATTTCTTGTATCTCCCGCAGCCAGCGGGGCATTGATGACGTTTGCATCCATGGGAACGATTTTTTTCGTTGACGTTATAACGGCTGTAATAGCTATAAGCATCATGCTCAAGCTGAATGTACCGGCGCACAAAAGAGCGGCAGAGCAGCATACAACAGGTTATCTGGATGATTTCAAGTCCGGCCTGGGGTATATTATCCGGTATTCTTTTCTTAAAAATCTGATGATTTTTTACGCGATACTCATGTTTTTGATCGTTCCTGCCGCATTTCTTACGCCATTGCTGGTCACCAGGGTTTTCGGCGATGAGGTCTGGAAGCTGACAGCCAATGAAATGCTCTTCAGTGCAGGCTCCATTCTCGGCGGCTTGATCATTGCCGCATGGGGAGGGTTCAAAAACCGCATACACATGTTGGGAGCAGCCTGCATCGCTTTCGGAGTTCTGACGTTTGCACTGGGCTTTGCGAGTATATTCGCCGTATTCCTGGCCATCATGTTCATAACCGGTGTTGCACTGCCGTTTTTTAATACGGCCAGTATGGTGCTTATACAGGAAAAGGTGGAGCAGCAAATGCACGGCAGGGTGTTCAGCTTCATGCAAATCATTTCTTCAGCCTCCATGCCGGCGGGCATGCTGCTGTTCGGGCCTATTGCAGATATTATCAGGATAGAAGTGCTGCTGATTGCAACAGGTCTGCTGATGTTCCTGCTGGGAGTAGCGGTCTTTTGTAGTAAATTGCTGAGAACTGACTAAAGCCGGCTGCGTATATGCAGGAAAACAGTGACAGGAATTTCCGATTGTACCCTCGAAGTATGAATAAGGAGTATTTTTAAGGAAATCCATATGTATGTATTGACAGGATGGGAAAAATGTGAAAAAATACTTCAAATAGTTTGATTATGCCGTCTTTAACGGGTAATCCCATATGTGAGTTTGCTTAAGAGTTTCACACTCGAGCGGCAAAGGGGCTGCTGCCCTACACGCGGAATTGAGCTCCACGGAGTCACATAGTGAATGAATCATGAGATAGCGGTTTCTTGCATGAGATATTCATAATGTGATTCTGCGGAGTTTTTATTTTACGGGAAGGACGACAGCGGTTTGAGAATACCCGGGGCGTAATCACCGAAGGGAAGGTGTGAGGATGTGAGGCTGGAATATTATAGCGATATCGGCAGGTTTATGAATGAAACCTTCGACATTCTGCTGGAAAATGAAATTGAAAACAATTTGCTCATTGGCAACTGCTTGAAAGGCAAAGAAGGGCTGGATACCTCAAAATGGTTTATGGCAGCGGTTAAAGACCGATCGGGAACGGTAAGGCTGATTGCCCTGATGACCCCGCCGTTCAACCTTTGTCTGTGCCGGAACGGAACGGGACAGAACAACGGTGTATTGGACTTTTTTGCGAGGGAACTGGCATCGCAGAAGGTGGCCGTTCCGGGTATATTTGCTGAAAAGTCGCTTGCGGCAGCGTTTTCGGGCATCTTTCCAACAGAAACGGATAAAAAAATATCTAAAATCACAAATATGCGTCTGTTTCAGCTGGATCAGGTCCGGGACATCCCCATATCATCCGGCCGCCTCAGGCAGGCAGCAGAACAGGATCTAAACTTTCTTCCGTATTGGGACGTGCATTTTTCTCTGGATTGCGGGTTTGAAGGCGTTGATGTTTCGTCGTCCGCTATACGGGTGAAAAATGCAATCCTTTCAGAAGCATTATATGTTTGGGAAGACAGCTATCCTGTTTCCCAGGCCGGTGTGGGCAGAAAAACACCGAATGGCGCTGTGGTCACACATGTGTATACACCGCCGTATTTCAGAGGCATGGGATATGCATCCTCCTGTGTGGCAGGCTTGAGCAGGCATCTGCTGGAAAGCGGCAACCGGTTCTGCATTTTGTTCACAGATCTGGCCAATCCGGTTTCCAACAGTATTTACATGAAAATCGGATATCAGCCGCTTTCAGATTTTGCCGAATACAGGTATGCGGAAAGATGAGGATGAATAAATAGCACGGAGGTTGTACAATGCAGATAGAATTAAGAGAATGCTCCATGTCAGACGGAAGGGATATCCTTGAAATGATCAGAGAAATCGGACCTGGAGAAAACGGGTTTTTGAATGATGAATTCAATATGGACGACTCAGACTTTGGAGCATACCTGGAACGGAACGTCAACATGTCCAACGGTATCGATCTCGAACCAGGATGGGTTCCGCAGACCAGATACTGGCTTTTTGCGGGCGGCCGCCCCGTAGGAATGGGGAAGCTGAGGCACTATTTGAATGATAATCTGAGAAAATACGGAGGCCATATCGGATATTGCGTACGGCCTTCTGAAAGAGGAAAGGGCTATGGCACCGTCCTGCTGGGTGAATTATTGAAAAAGGCCGTCCTTTTGAATATACCGTATGCACTCATCACATGTAATGAAGAAAATACAGCATCAAGGCATGTTGCTGAAGGTAATGCAGCCGTTCTGGAACGGGCGGCGGAAGGAGAATGCTACTACCGGATCAAATTGGACGGCAGTGACGGCATCCGTGAAATCCATCCGGACGATTATGACGAAATGTATGACCTCTGGAGCAGGACTCCCGGTGTGGGACTGAATGAAGCTGATTCGGAGCTGAACATACGTAAATTTTTACTGCGCAACAAAGGGCTCAGTTTTTGCAGAAAGTTAGACGATAAAATTATAGCTACCGTATTATGTGGGCATGATGGCAGAAGAGGATATATTTATCATGTGGCGGTGGCTGAAAAATACAGGGGAGCAGGTATCGGACGGGAGCTGGTTACGCGCTCTCTGAGTCGATTGAAAAATGAATGCATTGAAAAATGCCACCTTTTTGTCTTTGCCGATAATGAGGCGGGCAGCTCCTTCTGGGAAAATACAGGCTGGACGAAAAGAGAAGACCTGTTTGTATATTCCAAAAGCCTATAAACACATCTGCGGTATACCGTACAGCTAACGGAGATGGACGCCTGGGGAAAGGGTTTTGTCTGATGGACGGGCAGTTGAGCTTTTTTAATGATGAAGCGAAAGGTCATGTAAATAGTAAAAAGGCAAAAACAGTTATTTCCGCATCGAGAAGAACTGATATCCCTGCTTTTTTCTATGATTGGCTGCAGATGGCTCTGGCTGCAGGAGCTGTAGAGGTTCCAAACCCTGTGTTCCCAGATAAAAAGTATTTTGTGGACTTGAAGCCATCCAGCGTCCACACGGTTGTGCTGTGGAGCAAGGACTTCAGGCAGGTGCTGGCCAATCCGATGCATCTAGATCAATACAACCTGTATTTTCAATATACCGTAAACAACTATTCCACATTCCTTGAACCGCATGTGCCTGCTTATGGGGAAACGCTGCATACACTGGATGGGCTTTTGAAAAAATACGTACCGGAGCAGTTTAATATCCGATTTGATCCCGTGATCATTTCTGTCGAGGGTGAGGTGCATCCGACGCCGGAAAGGCCCGAAAAAGCCAGGCTGATTGCTTTCGAGCGGCTTTGCAGGGATTTGAGGTCTCTTGGAATGGAGGGATGCCGTGTTACAACCTCTTACCTTGCCATGCATGGGCATGTTGAAAACAAATTGAAAGAATGCGGTTTGAACCTCATTCATCTGGATCAGGGCGGGCAAATTCGATTTTTTGAACAAATGGCTGAGATTGCACAGAAATATGGCATTTCCCTATATTCCTGCGCCAGCCCCGTTTTGGAGAAGGCTCCGGGGATAAGTAAAGGAAGCTGTATTGACGGAATACTGCTTGAAAGGCTGTTCGGTGGCAGGGTGAAAAAGTCAAAGGATCATGGCCAGCGGGCAGCATGTGCATGCACCTGCAGCAAGGATATAGGGATGTATTCCAAAAGTCCCTTTGGGATGAAGTGCCTGCATGGCTGCAAATATTGTTATGTGGCGGGTTCAGACTAGGGAGTCACCACAGGACATCAGGCACTTCATTTTTGCGAAATAGATCCTAGGTAAGGTTTATTCGCTTTACAGTATGACGGTTGATGTTTATATGAACAAACATTGAGGTATATGGAATAGTGTTGTTGGAATTGACGACAAAGTGTTATAAAAACTTCTAAGGAGCGCGGATATGATGAAAAAACTGGTTATTATGGAGCAATTGGATGAGAAGTACATTGTGCAGTTGAAACAAATGGCCCCTGATTGGGAGATTATCTGCAGTATAGAGCATCAGGATTTTCTTCCGCATCTTGCCGATGCTGAAATTCTCTCAGGATGGAACCGGTATGCTGCCAATGAATGTCTAAAGCCGGGAACGCCGCTGCGCTGGGTACACAACTGGGGCGCAGGAGTCAATACGATGCCGCTGGCAGAGTTCAAAAAGCTCGGCATTACGCTTACCAATTCCAGTGGGGTCCATGGTTATCCGATATCGGAAACCGTTTTTGCCATGATGCTTTCTCTGACGAGAAAAGTTCACGTATATATCAGAAATCAAGCCGAAAGGAAATGGAGTGCCGTCAATAACCCCCTTGAGATGCATGGGAAAACCATCGGCATCCTCGGATTGGGTGAAATCGGGATGGAAGTGGCTAGATTGGCCAGAGCATTCGGGATGGAAGTCCTCGGTTACCGCAGATCAGCTCTGCCTGTGGAGGGGATCGACATGCTATTTGAATATGGCCGGCAGGGCTTGCTTGAACTTCTCGGCCGAAGCGATTATGTTGTCAATACGCTGCCGCTTACAAAGGAAACCAACAGGCTTATCGGACGGGAACAATTCGAACGGATGAAACGGACCGCATTTTATATCAATATCGGTAGGGGGGAAACAACGGATACGGACGCAATGGTTGCGGCCCTAAAAGAAAATAGGATCGCCGGCGCGGGGCTTGATGTGTACGAACAGGAGCCACTTCCGAAGGAGAGTCCGTTGTGGGAACTGGACAATGTCATCCTGACTCCTCACACCTCCGGCATGACGGAGCATTATGCCAAACGGGTCATGGAGATATTCAAACCGAATTTTCAAGCGTACCTGGACGGTAAAATGCCGGGTATCAACAGGGTTGACCTGGATAAGGAATACTAAGCCTGGCACGATGAATCCCTGGCAACACATGCGTTGCATATCCCGACCGGGTTTACCCCAGTATGGTTAATAAAGGCGGCAGTTTGCGGCTGTCCGTCCGTGCGGCGGCGCAATTAATCGGAAGGATTTCCAGGCAGCGGAGAACCGGGGACACCCGGTTCCTGCATATATCGGCTCAATGAATAATAAAATGAATTAAATGGCTGATGAAGTGAAGGCAGACCGCAATGAGGAAGCTTCGTGTTTTTGTAACATCAATCGCATCAATTCGTTTTTACCTGATTGTTGTTTTATTAGTATCCATACTT
>JAEZMC010000046.1 GCA_023435805.1 Bacillota bacterium
TTTGATACCGGGTTCAACAGTGATGCCGATGAATGGGATCGACCTTCGAAATACCTTTCCGAGAAAAACAGACTGGTCTTCGGCGCCATACTGGTAGGCCTTGGTAGATTGTTCCTGGGCAAGCAAATCATGCCTTCACTGTTTGACTTAAAATACATGGTGCCGCTTCTGTTGATCGGTATCGGCGGAATCATTGTATTCAAGGGGAGGAAGTAACAACATGCGTGATAACGGAAAAGGCCTCGGTTTGGGTATTTTCCTGCTGACACTGGGTATTCTGTGGCTGCTGTCTATGGCCAAAATCGTAACGATATCAACACTGTACGCATTGATCACGCTATGGCCTCTGATACTGGTCGCAATAGGCATCGGTATCCTGTTCAGGAACAAATGGGCAGTCAGAACGGTTACCTGGCTGGTCCTGCTGGCGGTTATCGTTGGATATGGCTACTTTGCGGCTCCGTTGAACGGACCTGTCATCATTCATACTCAGTCTGCAAATACCAATGTGACGCTGGATAAATTGCCGAATATAGAAAAAGGCGAACTGAAACTGGATTTAGGAGCAACCAAGCTGTTTGTGGATTCCCAAACGGCCAACCTGCTTGACGCAAGCATTGACCAGGAATTGGTAAGCCATCGGGAAACAACGAAAGAAGATGATCGTACAGCCGACATTTACTTTAAGATGAAGGGCATCAATCTGGTCAACTTGAAATTTACCAACAAAATGCGCAATGATTTCCATCTCAACAAGGATGTGATCTGGACGCTGTCCCTGGACACGGGCGCCATTGAGGGCAATCTGGACCTGAGCGGCCTGAAGGTAGAAAAGCTGGATATAGACACTGGAGCATCCATGCTGAAGGTCGCTATGGGCAGCTATGATACCGTGCTGAATCTGGATGCGGGCGCTTCGAGCATAGATATTACCCTGCCTGCCGATACAGGGATACGTGTCAGGATGGACGGTGCGCTGAACAATACAAACCTGGATAACGCAGGCTGGGAGAAAAAAGGCAATTTGCATTATTCACCGGACTATGACTCGAAAGCCAAAAAAATTGAAGCATACATCAATATGGGAGTCGGCAAGCTTACGATCGAGAACAGATAACAAAATAATATCAGACGGGGTATAAATGGGAGAGATCTATCTATCCGAACGGGTATCGAGATTGAAGGATAAATACATTCAGATATGGGAAGAAACTCCGGATACCTTTCCGGAACAGCTTAACCGGTATGACTGGCATCAGCGAAATTTAGCCGGTGCCAGAATGAGCAGCTATATGGGCGAGCTCATTGATCTGGTTAAGCATTTTTCTGTTAACAGCAGTGAAGCCCGGCATTGGGGTACTGCCTTAAAAAGGCGGCTATTCAGCATCGGAACGGATATCATCGGCCTGGAAGACAGCGACATGAGGCTTTTGCTGGAGGATGGCTTCTGCGAAGTTACTGCGGATTTCGTTGCCCAAGCCCGTACGTTCGACGCCGGAATAAAAACAGATGATATTTTTCAGGCTTTAAGAAATATCTGGATCATGAATTGCATTCAAAAGCTTATGGATTCTAAAATTGAATCAACCCCCTCTCTTTTTGCCTACAGCATGCTTTATCCATATACCGACAATTACCTTGACGCCGTTTCTGTTCCGGAGTCTGAAAAGCGGCTGATCAGCCGCAGGTTCGAAAGAAGGCTTGCCGGAGATTGTTTGGAACCCGGTTCGGCCTATGAAAACAAACTCTCCCTGCTTGTGGACATGATAGAGCAGCAGTATGAACGGAGCCGTTACCCCATGGTGTACGGCTGCCTTCTGGATATTCATTCGGCGCAGGGGAAAAGCCTGCAGCAGCAGGGAGAAAGAGCAGTAGGAAATTTGAGGGACCTTCTGGAAATCAGCTTTGAAAAAGGCGGAGCCTCTGTACTTGCCGATGCCTGCCTGGTAAAGGGTGAGCTTACGGATGAAGATGCCTTCTTCATATTCGGCTTCGGTATAATGCTTCAGCTGTTGGATGATTTGCAGGATATAACGATTGACCGCAAGAGGGGACATCGTACGGTTTTCTCCCGGAAGGATTCAGGCTGTGATATTGAAAGTCTTACAAACAAATTGATACATTTTACTTTGGGCGTTCTGAATGAAGATGTCTGCTTCAATTCACCCGGTGCTGCCGTTATAAAAAACCTGATAAAAAAATGTATCCTGTTTCTGCTTTTGGAGGCAGTAGCATGCAACAGCGGTATTTACAGCAGGCAATATCTTAATAATCTTGAAGAGTGTTCAACTCTAGATTTCAGCACAATGAAAAGTTTTAATAAAAAAATCGGCATAGAATACGGCAAGCTTAAAATCAAGCTGGCCGTTAAGCCAATGGAAGTTCTTATGGCTAGAGCCTTTGCTGCAGGCAGGCTGTAATATTGACGCACAATCCTGCTGTCTAAAAGCCGACTGAGCATTTTACGCTCCACCCATACAGGTGTAAAAAACATTGTAATAGCTGCAATGCTATTTCGCATGTTATAGGCGTTACCGCCGTAAGCTTTACCGAAACCCGTGCCTGGCGCGGGGTTTTCCTATACAATGAAACAGGACTGCACCGTGCAGTCCTGCTTCATTGTTGATGATTCATACTTATTCCAGATTCAGTTTTCTTTTCAATAATTGATTGCTCAATACAAAACATCCTATTATCACAACAACAGTGTAGAGGATACAGTATAAAAGGATTGGCTGAAACTGTGCCAGAGTAGGTGCCGAGACGGAAACGAATGTCTTCAGGTTGAACAAGGGCAAAAAAGCAGTCATCAGGAACTGGCAGATAGTTGAAATACCGATATACATTCCAAATGAAGCAAACAGTTTATGCTTGCTGAATAAATGTCCAAGGGCTATGGCAGCATAAATCATCAAAATATAAGATGCTATGCTCAGTAATATCAGAATGGCTATTTCAAATGTCATTGTAAATCCGATTTGGTTTATTACTGCTTTAAAAAATTCAGGCAGCATGATTTGAGCGTCACCAACGGCGGCAACGATTAAAATGGAGAAGAGTGCAATGATTGAGCTCAGTACAGTCCAGAACATGGCAACCGTCAGCTTGTTTACGATGTGCTTCCACGTTTGAACAGGCAGTGTGAACATCAAATACCCCTCATCGCCCAAAAGGCTTTTGTAAAACCGCTGTATCATTACGATCAGTGTCATTGCCATCATGCCCACGATCAGGATGATATAAATGGACATACTGATGAAGGACAGAATAGCCTGCATCCGATCCGGGTATGAGGATGGTGCTAACGAATTTGGAAACAACAATCTGTTGATGCCGGCGAATATGATGATAGCCGCATAGACAGGCAAAAACAACCGGGCAGTCGATTTAACCTCATATTTTAAAAGCTTGCTTAACATTTGAATACCTCCCTGAATAAAGCATCTACCGATTTGCCATTTTCCTCGCGGATTTCATCCACCGTTTTTGTCAGTATTACCTGCCCGTCCCTGATGAATATGATATCGTCAAGTATTTTTTCTATATCGGAAATGAGATGTGTAGATATGATAACGGTTGCATTTTCGTTATAGTTACTTAGAATCGTGTCAAGTATATAGTCCCTTGCAGCCGGATCCACGCCTCCGATGGGTTCATCCAGCAGATAGAGCCGGGCTTCTCGGCTCATAACAAGGATGAGCTGGACTTTTTCCTTGGTGCCCTTGGACATTGTCTTCAGCCGGTCATTCGGATTGATGTTGAGCTTTTCAAGCATGTCATATGCTTTTTTTGTATTGAAATCCCCGTAGAAATCCTTAAAGAAACCTACCATTTCGGAAACCTTCATCCAATCATTCAAATACGTTTTTTCCGGCAGATAGGAAACAATTTTTTTAGTTTCTACACCGGGCCTGACACCTTCTATGAAAACATTACCGCTTGTTGGGGTCAGAAGCTCGTTGCAGAGCTTGATAAACGTGCTTTTTCCACTTGCATTCGGGCCAAGAAGGCCGACGATTCTCCCTTTCGCTATGCTCAGGTTTACATTGTTTAGAGCAGTTTTGGGGCCAAATTTCTTTGTGAGGTTTTTACATTCCAATATAGGATTCATTTTTTTACCTCCGACAGCATTTCAGTCATAATGGACAAAATCTCATTTCGTTCAAAGCCCAGGGTTTTCATTCTTTCCAGAAAGTCCTGTATTTGTTCCTGAGCAAGTCTATTTTTAACCTGTTTTACCATTTCTGCGTCCTCCGTAACAAATCTTCCGCTTGTGCGGTTGGTATACAATAGCCCTTCTTCCTCGAGCCTGGCCAGTGCCCTTTGCATTGTATTCGGGTTTACCGCGGCTTCCTGTGCCAGGTCGCGGACCGATGGCAGCCTTGAGCCTGGAGGGTAGAAACCGGAGCAGATTTTCAGCTCCATTTGCTCGATTAACTGTGTATATATGGGACGATCAGCTTGCAGCTCCCATGACATGTTATCACTCCCTTGTATTATTGTATTAATGTACTAAGGCCTTAATACAATAATACAAAAAGATTTCATATAAGTCAATATAAAAATGAAAATAATGTTAAAAAAGCTTCAGAGGGGGTTGAGTCTCCATCTGAAGCCGTAATTTACCGCATATTTAACAAAACAAGCGCCTGCGCTGATACTATTCTATAAAAACGGCGGAATACCAATTCTGTTCGTCTGTGGGATCCTTTAATGTATGAAGGGGTAAATCGAATTTTGATACGGTTTTAAATACATCTATGCCTACGCTGTGAAACGCCGGCCTGGCCTTGCGGGGGTTTGCGCAGTCACAGCCCTTGAAGCCTCTGCACTCGCCGCACAACGCACAGTCGCTCATGGAAAACGCAAAATAGTATCCGTCTGTGAAGGCTTCACTCTCTATAGCGAAGGAGGCTTCCTGCGATATTTTTTTGTTTGTTGAATGTATGATAATCCCCCAGCTATACTTTCCGAACAATTCTTCATATTGCCAGGGTGTGAGCGAACCCGGCCTTGATGGGCAGGTGTGTCCTTTACCCCAGTCTTTGCAGCCGAACATGCATTTCAGAAGCGTCCGCGGGTCGAAAACAATGTCTTCGAGCTTAAATGCTACGGCATGATCCGCTCCCATATCCAATGCTTTTTTTATATATTTTTCTGCAGTCATATGCAACCTCCTGTTTTTTTGAGAGAAAAATGGCTTTGTATTTGAAATTATTATATTCGAGTTTTTCGAAGATTCCAACATGTTTATTCATGATATATGCAGCTCTTGAAAAATAAGTTTTTTATCGCGACAGATTGTATTGAACAATACTATTCAAGGAATTATGTGCGTGTTTTTTACTTTGCTGTAAACATTTGATGGATTTTTAATGATAAACTGTAATAAATGAAGATAAATTTTCAGGGCATAATGGCAAGAGATGCCGCCATGCAATCAAGCCGTATGAAAAGGTGGATGAGATATGAGAAGAAAAACCGTTTTTGCCGTGCTTGCAGTTATACTCATTCCAGTGCTTGTTTCTTGCTCCGCAAAAGAAACAAACGATGTTACCGGTAACACTACTGCCGGCGCAATGGATCATTCATCATACGTTGCAGCTGCCAATACGGCGGATGAAGGTAACAAAATACAGGTTGAATCCCCCATGACCCTATCCAGCACGATGTGTACCTTGAATGGAAAAACAGCCTATCTGAGGTTGAAAATGGTCGAAGGCCGGTATTACGAGGACTGGAATCCCGGACCGTTTATGGGCACGATATGGGAAGGCTATTATATTGCCGAATTGGCGGACGAATATGGAAACACGGTTATGCAGACGGATTTCAGCAAGCTTTATAACTCCGGCAGCGAACCGTTGACATTTCGGTTTTGGTTTGATTTTGAACTGGATGACTACAATGGCGACGGTGATCCGGATTTTACCGCAGGCCAGTACGGTTCAAGCAACGGCATGGATTATAAGCTGTTTACCATAAGAAAGGACGGCAGAATAGAGGAGCTCCCTGTAAAGGATTATCCGACGCTGTTCATAAGCAATACGACGGGTTATTATTCCACAAAGCTTGAAAAAATCAGCAGCACATCATTTAAAAGGGAATACTATGACAATTCAAAAGGCAAACATATAGAGGATACCTTTGAGTGGAACGGCAGGGAATTTATACAGGGGACTTAAATTTTCATCATTTGCTATTCAATATGGTATATTAACCTATATTTTTATGATAAGATAAAGGTTGAGAAAAAGAGTAAAAAGGGAGACTATTACTTAATGGATGCAATCATACTTGCATCTTCTTCACCAAGGAGAAGAGAGCTGCTGGGCCAGGCCGGCATCCCGTTCAAGGTCATACCGGGCGGTGTGGACGAGACAAAGGTGGAGCTTGCCGGAACACCCTGGCAGAAAGCGGAGCACCTGGCTTATATAAAGGCAAAGGATGTTGCAAAAAAGATGGACAAGGGCCTCGTCCTCGGAGCGGATACCATTGTAGTATACAACGGGGAAATATTCGGAAAACCGGTTGATGAAAAGGATGCGAGACGGATGCTGGAGTGCCTCAGCGGATGCGAGCACTTTGTCATTACCGGGCTTGCTCTGATCGACGCCGGAAACGGTAAAACGGTAAAAGGCTATGAAACCACGAAGGTTAGGTTTGCATCATTAAAAGAGGATGAAATACAGGCATATATAAAAACCGGAGAGCCCTTTGACAAGGCGGGCGCATACGGAATACAGGGCAGAGGCGTATTTCTTGTGGAAGGTTTGGATGGCTGCTATTCCAATGTAGTGGGGCTGCCATTGAAAAAGCTGGGAAAAATGCTGGAGGAGTTTGGTATAAAGGATTTGGAACAGGAAATTGCTGCGATAGAATAATTTTACATAAATTAGCAAATAATTGTATAAAAATGGTATAATTAAAGGAGGGATGTAACGAAATTTTATGTGCGGGGGTTGACCTAAATGGAATACAGACTTAGAATGAAGGATATGCCGGTCAGTGAAAGGCCATATGAGAAGCTCGAGAAATACGGTTCCGAGACCTTGTCCAATGCGGAGCTGCTGGCGATTGTAATACGTACCGGCAGCCGGGAGGAGACCTCGGTAGCTTTGGCGCAAAGAGTGCTTTCACTTGGCGAATGCGGCAGAGGCCTGGCTTTTCTGCATGATATGTCCGTGGAGGAGCTGCAGAAAACAAAGGGGATAGGTAGGGTCAAAGCCTTGCAGATAAAAGCGGTTATGGAACTGTCAAAACGAGTCTCGGCCTCGTTTATAAATAACAACCGGGTGACAATCAAGTCGCCGGTCGAGGTAAGCACATTATTCATGGAGGAAATGAGGCACCTTAAAAAAGAAGTATTTAAAATCATCCTGCTGAATACAAAGAATCATATTATCAAATATCTGAATGTTTCCGTAGGAAGTCTCAATTCATCCATCGTCCATCCGCGGGAGGTGTTCAGTGAGGCCGTCAAGACAGGGTGTTCGGGCATGCTGCTTGTACATAACCACCCCAGCGGCGATCCGGAGCCAAGCAGAGAGGATATTGAAACGACACAAAGGCTTGTCAATGCAGGTAATATAATAGGAATAAAGGTCCTGGACCATGTGGTCATAGGGGACGGAAGGTACATAAGCTTCAAGGAGCAGGGACTGATGTGATCCGGTTGTAAAAGCCGCAGCTGCTCGTTTGAAAAGAGTTTGGAGGACAATATAAATGGGAGTTTTTGCAAGAGATATAGGGATTGATCTGGGGACTGCCAACACATTGGTACATGTAAAGGGAAAAGGGATTGTCGTAAGAGAACCGTCAGTGG
>JAEZMC010000058.1 GCA_023435805.1 Bacillota bacterium
GCACCATCTATACTGTCCACTCCTACAATAAGCCTTATTTTGCGATTCAGTTCCAATGCCCTGCATATCTTACTTTCCCCTATGATGGGGTATGCTATGAAAATATCATTTAGCCCATGCTCGGCCATCACTTCCGCTTCACTTATCTTTGCAGTAGTAATGCCAATCGCTCCTGCATCTACCTGCATTTGTGCAATCTCAGGAATTTTATGGGTCTTGGTATGCGGACGCAGCTTGCAGCCATATAGATTGACTGCCTCCTGCATTTTATCTATATTACTTTTTAATATCTCATAGTCAATTACAATGTACGGTGTTTCCATACCCATCATACCTTTCATTTACATATGTCATTCAATTATTTCAAAAATACCCTCTATCTCTACGGTAATATTACCAGGAAGCTCATTGGTTCCAATAGCTGAGCGTGCATGCCTGCCATTTTCTCCGAATAAGTCGACAAACATCTGAGATGCTGCATTTAGGACAAGTGGCTGATCATTGAACCCATGAGCACTTGCTACAAAGCCAAGGATTTTTATCACGCCTTTTACACGATTCAGGTTACCTGTGTAGGAATGTAAAATGCTCAGTATGTTAAGAGCACAAATACGAGCAGCCTCCTGTGCTTCTTCGATGGTTACATCCTCTCCAGCCTTTCCCCTTATGACAGGTATGCCTTCTCTCGTCCATCCTTGCCCGGCTGTAAACAGTAGATTACCAGCCCGTCTGACTGGTACATAAAAACCACCGAGCGGCGGAGCCGGCGGCAGTTCCAGATTCATTTCCTTAAGTCTTTCATAAATATCCATTAAAAATTCGCCTCCATTTTAGTGACCAATACATTGGGCGCCCCTATCCTTTCACTGCACCCATTGTCATACCCTGAATGATTTTTTTATAAAAAGCCAAATATACTATCAGGACAGGAAGAGTCGCAATAACCAATGCAGCCATCAATAAGGTATATTTTGTGGAAAACGCACCGCTGTAATTTGCCAGACCGATGGGAATGGTTTTAAAATCTTCACTGCTGATCAGCACCAGCGCAAAAGGAAATTCATTCCAACAATAGAGAAAGCTTAAAATAATGATTGTCGAAATAACAGGTCTGCACATCGGCAATATGATCTGCATCAGCATTTTGGGTATGCTAAAGCCATCTATATAAGCCGCTTCCTCCATCTCGACCGGTATGGTCTGAATGAAGCTTTCAAATAAAAATATGGCCAGCGGAAGGGCCAATGCAGTATATGGCAGTATCAGAGTTATTTTATTGTTCAGCAGGCCCATGTCCCTGAACTCGATAAAAATAGGTATAAGCAGGCTATGCACAGGTATCAGCATACCGGCAAGGTACATGATATAGATAAAGTTCCTTCCTTTGAATCTGTATCTGGAAAGGAAATATCCGGTAACAAAAGCTAAAACCACGATAAATGAAACTGCAATAAAGCTGGTAAACAGGCTGTTGGTGAAGTAGCGCGGAATTTTACCGGCATTTATGACAGAGATATAATTGTCAAAGTTTAGACGGGATGGGAGACTGACAATACTAAGGCTAAATTCCTGCTGTGTTTTCATGGATGAATAGAGCAGCCAAAATACAGGGTATATGCAAGTAAATGAAAATAATATAACAATTACATTGACTATAAACGTATTAATTTTCTCTACCAAGCTATTTTTGTTCATGTTCTCTCACCCCCTGCCATTTTTCTGCTTAATAGAATAAGTGTCAGGCTTAGTACAAGTATCCCGATTGAAATGGCACTGCCATACCCCAGCTTGAACATCTGGAATGAGTTCTTGTAAGCGTACTGGGCCATTACCATCGAGCTTTTTCCCGGGCCGCCTCCGGTCATGATGAAAATATGGTCAAAAACCTTCATGTTGCCTGAAATGCAAAGCATCAGAGCAACTTTAACCGTTCCTGAAATCTGCGGGATGATAACATATCTGAGCTTTTTAAATCCTACGGCGCCATCCAGCTCCGATACCTCCAGAACAGATTTTTCTATTCCCTGTATCGCAGCCATGAAAATGATTACATATTCACCGATATACTGCCATATCAGCGGCAAGCTTACAGAATAAATTACATACCTGGGGTCATCGAGCCAGTTCTGTATTATCCCTTCAAGATTAAGAGCCCTTAAGACCGTATTGAGGAGACCCAAATCCTTGTTGTAAATCATGGACCATAAAAAACCTATCACGACAGCCGATAATACAACCGGAATAAATATTACGGTTCTGTGAAATTCCTTCAGCTTCAGCATCCTTGAAGCAAAAAGTCCGCACAGCAGTAAAGCGATGCCTATTTGCCCCACAACACATAAGATAATAATTATAAGATTATTCCTGAATGAAAACCAAAAATCCCCATCCTTCAATAAGTCGGCATAGTTTGCGAGCCCGATGAATTTCATTGTTCGACCGCCGTTCCAATCAAAAAAACTATACCTGAAAGAAAGGAGCAGAGGGAGAACTACTATAAAGGCAAATATGGCAATACCGGGAAGAAGAAAGGCTACCAACATTTTTTTACTTACTTTTAACGAACTACCACGCATAAATTCACCTTTTTCAAAAGCACTATTCCGAAAAGTGCTCACCCTCCGGAATAGTGCTTGTTTTTTATGAATTACCTCAAAGTCTTTTCATATTCCGCCTGAATTTTAGCTCCCAACGCTACCGGAGTAATTGCCCCTATTAATAATTCCTGTGTGCCGACATTGATCGCATCGGATAATGCCGGTGCCAGATAAATATCATACACAGGTGTAAATACACTCTTTTCTATTATTGAATTATATTCCTTTGCAAGCGGAGTGATCTTGGTTTCGTCATAGCTGCCGGGCTTAACTGCCGGGAATTTATTATATTCCGTCATGGTTGTACCGTAACCGGGGCCTGACAATTCTTTCAACACAGCAATTGCGGCTGCTCTTTTAGCTCCCTCCAGGTTGCTCAT
>JAEZMC010000121.1 GCA_023435805.1 Bacillota bacterium
GACCATGTGACTACGGCTGTTAAAGCTGTTTCATATCTGATAGAAAAAGGCCATAGGCGGATCGCGTTTATCGGCGGTTCGGGATTCGGACTGTCTCTGGATGAATCAAGACGTTTCAGAGGGTATCGCAGCTGCCTGGAAAAGGCGGGCATCCCTCTGGATGAAAGACTGGTTAAAAACTGCCAATGGTCGCAGGAGCTTTCAAAGGAATGCACAAGAGAGCTTCTCTCTCTGCCCGAACGGCCCACGGCCATATTTGCTGCCAGCGATCTTACAGCCATCGCTGCATTGAGCGTCATATACGATTTTGGCCTCAAGGTACCATCCGATATCGCCATAATAGGTGTCAACAACATTGACATAACATCTTATACCAGTCCGCCGCTCACCACCGTTGACGTACACACCAGGGAAATGGGAGCCATTGCCGCCGACCTGCTGCTGGCAAGACTGAATGGGGATACTTCCATTCCCAAAACCATTTTGCTTCCCAGTACGTTAGTCGAACGCGGATCTGTATAACAGGGAGGACGCTATGAACCGATTGTTGCCGGTAAGCGGCGACTATTACAGGTATACGAGATTTATCGGAACCGGGGGTGTGGGTTCGGGCATTGTTTTTAATCTGGACGGTAACCACACGATCGGGCGCAATGAAAGCCGAAGCGGCAAATTGATGCCGTTCCGCGACTACTGCAAGCTGCATATTATTATGCACTATCCCTCTGTCTTGCTGGGCAGGGGCAGGAACGGTTTTTTTTCCTATCCGATAGGGAATGTGGGCTGTGACGAAACCGGAGCAGCCTTGCTGCGGGAAATGGAAGAAGCCGGTATGGATCTCACCTGCGTTTCCCGGCTGCAAGAGAGCCCCACGCTGTACAGCGTATGCTTCCAATACCCCGATAAAAGCGGGGGAAACATCACCACCAGCAACAGTGCGTGTCATATGCTGCGCCCGGCGGATATCGACAGGTTTATGGAAGCCTTGCCCGCCGGTGAAACTGAGATCGTGCTCGCTGCACCCGAGGTACCCCTCGATTCGAGGATACGGCTTCTGGAGCATGGACGCAATAGAGGCAGCTTCAATATCGGAGCGTTTTTAAGCTTCGAGGTGGCTGCACTCATGTCTGAAAATATCGTCCCGCTTTTGGACCTTCTTGCGGTGAATATTGACGAGGCTCAGGCAATAGCAGGAATAACGGAGGAAAATGCCTCACCGAAGGAAATAGTGGAAAAATGCAGCAAGCTGCTTTCTGGAATAAATCCTGATATCATGCTGATCATAACCTGCGGAGCGCAGGGAAGTTATTCCTTTTATAAAGATGAAATTGAACATGTGCCGGTCCTTCCGATGGATGTCGTTTCCACGGCCGGAGCCGGAGATGCTTTCCTTGGCGGGACCATTAGCGGCTTATGCTGCGGGTTGCCCTTCATCAAAGGCAGAAGTGACGTCGTTTTTGCTGAAACACCGCTTTCCAGTGCAGTGGAGCTTGGAACGCTGATATCCAATCTGAAGGTTACCTCGCCGGATACGATTTATCATGCTCTGGATACGGAGCTTCTGCGAAATTTCTGTATCGGCAGAGAATTCCGCCTTTCCGGCGGATTTGCACAAATGCTCGGTCTCAACAGCTAAATATGCCGGAATCCTTGTAAATTGCTGCGGTCATACCTTTTGAAGGTATTGAAGATAAATGCAGAAAAAATGCAGGTAAAGGAGAGTGGTGGCATGTTTACACCAACAGCCGGTTTTATAGTATACGGAGTCCATAAGGACGGATTGAAGGATCCGATGGGCAGCCCGTTTATTGATGATGCAATTATTGAAAGCTCCAAAGCTGCACTCAGGAAGCAGGGAATCCGCCTTGTAGAGTACCCTGTGATCGTTGCAACTAAAGATGAAGCGAAAGCAGCGTTTAAAGAGATGAAGAAGGACGACAGCATTGATTGCGTTATTCTCTTCTCCGGAACATGGGTATGGGCTTCTCATATGATAGCCGCTGTCCGCGATTTTTCCATGACAGGAAAGGGTATTTTGATATGGACGCACCCAGGTTCGCAGGGCTGGCGCCCGGTAGGCGGACTGGTCATGCATGGTGCGCTTCTGGAGGTCGGCATCAAGCATAAATTTGTTTATGGCGCTGCAGATGATCCGGCTGAAATGGAACAGGTGACAAGCTACTGCAAAGCCTCGCATATGAAGAACCGATTGAATATGTCCACCATCGGGGCGTTTGGTGGAAGGGGTATGGGGCAGACTTGCGGTGTGGCCGACCCGTCACAGTGGATGAGAATGTTCGGTATTGATATTGATTCCCAGGACACGACTGAAATTATCAGGAGAGCCGGAAAAGTCTCCGCGGATCAGCTAAACGCACTGGAACAGAGGCTACAGGGTCTATTCGGGCAGGCTCCCCAAAGAACGCCGGAAAATGAACGCTCCATGAGGCTTTATATTGCCCTGAAGGGAATTGTGGAAGAGAAGGGTTATGATTTTTATACAATACAATCCTTCCCGGGCCTGGGAGATGATTATGCGGCTACCTGTTTCGCCCAGAGCATGATGCTTGAGGACGGGTATCCCGTGTCTACCCTCGGGGATTTTAATACGGCATTGACCGTACTGCTTTTGACCTGGCTGAGCAAGGAACGTGTGTATTACGGAGATTTGCAGCATATAGACAAGGCCAAAAAAGAAATAAAAATTATCGGCGATGGAGCCATCCCGCCGTCATTGGCTGGCAAAGCCGGACCTGCCGGGTTTGCAGAGCATGGGATACCTACGGAAGGCAGCGCGGGCGGGCTTTCGGTACAACTGGTCTGCAAGCCGGGTGAAGGTGTTCTTGCGAGGATTGGAAGAGTGAATGGCGAGTTCAGAATGGTAATCACACGTTGTACTGTCTTTGAACCTTCCGCCGACGAAATAGAAGCGCGCCGGAGCGAATGCGGCATACCTTTCTGGCCTCACGGCTTTGTAACAGCGCATTGTGATATGGATAAGCTGCTGGAGCACTGGACCAATGAGTATGCCTGTCTGGGCTACGGTGCGGAGCTATACCAGGTGCTGATCGATTTCTGCGAGCTTACCGGTATAAAGGCAATTCTTCCATAAACACAGAAATAATTGCATACCAGCTGAACAATTGACTAACCGGCAGATTACCTGTATTCAGGCTATCTGCCGGTTTTGAAGATGCCGGAAGATGCGGCCGATGGGAAATTAAACCTTGATTTTAAGTTCAAATCTGATAAAATTATAATGATAAATTTGTAACAATACATAATCTATCGAGGTTTAGCAATATTAAATACTATAAAATAAAGGAGTTGTTATTATGGCATTGGTTACATCAACCGAAATGTTTAAAAAAGCTTACGAGGGCGGCTATGCTATCGGCGCTTTCAATGTAAACAACATGGATATCGTGCAGGGTATCACCGAAGCTGCCAAGGAAGTTCAAGCTCCGCTCATATTGCAGGTATCCTCAGGTGCAAGGAAATATGCAAACCACACTTACCTGATGAAACTGGTCGAAGCTGCTGTAATTGAAACAGGCCTTCCGATCTGTCTGCATCTTGATCACGGCGACACCTTCGAGCTTTGCAAATCCTGTATAGACGGCGGGTTTACCTCCGTCATGATCGATGGATCCCACCATTCCTTCGAGGAGAACATCAAGCTGACCAAACAGGTGGTTGAGTACGCACACGCACACGGTGTAGTGGTTGAAGGCGAACTCGGCAGGCTGGCAGGTATTGAGGATGCAGTCAATGTTTCCGATGCCGACGCTGCCTTTACAAGACCTGACGAGGTTGAAGAATTTGTCAGCAGGACAGGCGTTGATTCACTGGCAATCGCTATCGGAACCAGCCACGGTGCCTTCAAATTCAAGGGCGAGGCCAAGCTCAGATTCGACATCCTTGATGAAGTTTCAAGAAGACTGCCGGGCTTCCCGATCGTTCTCCACGGTGCTTCCTCCGTTATCCCCGAACTGGTTGACAAGATCAACACATACGGCGGAAACATGCCGGGTGCCAAGGGCGTACCGGAAGATATGCTGAGACAGGCTGCCAGATCCGCTGTCTGCAAGATCAACATCGATTCCGACCTGAGGCTTGCCATGACTGCAACGATAAGAGAATATTTTGCACAGCACCCCGAGCACTTTGACCCCAGGCAGTACCTCTCACCTGCAAGGGCTGCCATCAAGGCACTTGTCAAGAACAAGATCGTCAACGTTCTGGGCTGCGACGGCAAGGCATAAGCAAAACCTAAAAACCGGATATAAGAACCATTTGAAGGCTCCTGTACACACAGGGGCCTTTTTGCATGAAACCGGTCCGATCTGTCAATACTAGGTGGGGTCGATAAGGTTTTGAAGGCTTTTTATACGGGGTGCAGTCCTGTTGGGAACGAAGATCGGCATACCGAGAAGCTTGTTTTATTACAAATTCATACCGTTATGGGAAACGTTCTTTACAGAATTGGGCATGGACATCGTTGTTTCAGATCCTACCAGCAAGCGCATTCTCGACGGCGGTGTAAAGGCCTGCGTCGATGAAGCCTGCCTTCCCGTCAAGCTATTTCATGGGCACGTCCTCAATTTGGCGCATCGTGCGGACTATATTTTCATACCCAGGTTTACCAGTATTTCAAAAAGGGAGTATGTCTGCCCGGAATTCGGCGGTCTGCCGGATATGGTCAGGCACACGTTGAAAGGTTTGCCTCCGCTTATCGATACGGAAGTCAACCTGCGGAACTCAGTAAACGGTTTGATTAAGGCGGCAACGGAAACAGCGGCTCTACTGGGTAGGGGAAGCCACTCCGCCAAAAGAGCACTGAAGTTGGCGCTGGAAAATTACAGGGATTTCAAATACCAGGCGCAATGCGGCACGCTGCCGTTCGTCCCGGCTGCCGAAATCGGCGGAGGAAACAGCTCCAGCCGGGCTGCAGTGACGGGTGTGGCTCCGGCACGGCTTAAGGTCGCCGTTATAGGGCATCCTTACAATATCTATGACAAATATATCAGTATGGATCTGCTGGGAAAATTGAAGAGGTACGGTGTCGAGGCGATCACCATAGAGATGGCCGATGATACGGAAATAGACCGGATAGCTTCAACGCTTCCAAAACCCATGTTCTGGAACTACGGCAGGAAAGCGTATGGCGCGGCGCTCTGTCTTGCGGACTCGGGTAAAGCCGAAGGGATCATTTTTATCAACAGCTTCGGCTGCGGTATTGATTCCTTTGTTATTGAACTCACGGAGCGCAGACTCAGAAGAGGATCCGACATACCGTTGATTACTATTACATTGGATGAGCATTCGGGTGAAGCCGGCTTTAATACAAGGCTTGAAGCGTTTATCGATATGCTCCGCTGGAGAAGGGCGAATGAAAATCACATTTCCGCATCTGGGTAACACCTACATCAGCATTAAGGCACTGCTGGACGAACTGGGGATAGAATGCATCATACCTCCGTTCAACAACAAGAAGGCACTGGAGCTTGGAACCAGATATGTTTCGGAGATGGCATGCCTGCCGCTGAAGATCAATATAGGAAATTATATACAGGCATTTGAAATGGGAGCGGACACCATCCTGATGGCCGGGGGCTGTGGGCCGTGCAGATTTGGTTATTACAGCCAGATGCACATGGAAATACTCAAAGACGCTGGCTATGAGATGGATATCATTACGCTGGAGCTGATCAACGGGAATGTGCCGGAGCTTATCAAACGGATACGAAAGCTTGCCGGTACGTCCGGAATTTTAAAAACGCCGGCGCTGGTGGTATTGACCGCAAAGCTTGCCAGCAGGGTGGATGAGCTGGAAAAGCTGACGTTTATGCTGCGGGCAAGGGAGCTGAAGCCGGGATCGGTGGACGCCATATACCGGAATTTTAGGGCAAATGCTCTGCAGTCAAAAGGCTTTAAAGGAATCAGCGTATTGATGGACAAAACAGAGGAAGAGCTTCGGGGAGTGAAGGTGAAGCAAGATGCCAAACCTCTCAAGGTCGGAGTTGTGGGTGAAATTTATACGGGCATCGAACCGTTT
>JAEZMC010000158.1 GCA_023435805.1 Bacillota bacterium
AGGGCGAAACCATCCGGAAGGCCGATGCGTATGTCGAGTTCGGCGGCGGCAGGACGACTGCGTTTGAATTGGTGAAGATGGTAGATGCGGATGAGATCGAGGATGGAAAAATTACCGTTATCGGGCCTGAGATAGATGATGTGGAAGAGGGCTCCAAGCTTCCGCTGGGCATTTATGTAAAGATTTATGGAAGAAAAATGCAGGAGGATTTTGAAAGCGTCCTTGAAAGAAGGGTTCACTACTTTGTCAATTACGGCGAGGGACTGTGGCATGTTGCACAGAGGGACCTCTGCTGGTTGAGAATCAGCAAGGATGCAAAGGCCAAGGGCTTTAAGATCAGGCACTTCGGCGAGATCCTGATCGCGAAATACAAATCCGAATTCCCTGCCATTGTTGACCGTGTAGAAGTCATCATTTATACGGACAAGGAGCAGGTGGATGAGAAGATAAAAGAGGCAAGGGCGACGTATGCGAAAAGGGATGAGAGGTTGAGAGGCCTGACTGACGAATCGGTGGAAGAATTCTACTCCTGCACCCTTTGCCAGTCCTTCGCGCCGAATCATGTCTGTATCGTTACACCGGAACGTGTAGGCCTTTGCGGTGCAGTGAGCTGGCTGGATGCTAAAGCATCCTTTGAAATAACACCGACCGGCCCCAACCAGCCAATCATAAAAGATATTGCGCTGGATGAAAACAAGGGTATCTGGAAAAACGTAAACGACTTTGTCTTTACGTCCTCAAACAGAAGTCTGGAGGAGGTTGCACTCTATACGCTGATGGAGCTTCCCATGACGTCCTGCGGCTGTTTCGAAGCGATCATGGCCATGGTGCCGGAAGCCAACGGGTTGATGATAACAACCAGGGAACATTCTGGAATGACACCCTGCGGCATGACCTTCTCGACCCTTGCGGGATCGGTGGGCGGAGGTGTTCAGTCACCCGGCTTCATGGGGATCGGCAAAAGGTATATCGTGAGTAAGAAGTTCATCAAAGCTGACGGCGGAATGTCAAGGATTGTCTGGATGCCGAAGGAGCTGAAGGATTTCCTGAGGGACGATTTTATCAAGAGAAGTGTGGATGAGGGACTTGGTGAGGACTTTATCGACCGGATTGCAGACGAAACGATCGGTACTTCTTCGGAAGAGATACTCCCGTTCCTGGAGGAAAAAGGACATCCCGCTCTGACAATGGATCCGCTGTTTTAAGGACAGGGGACTCAGCTTAACAGGTGGTTGGTCCTCAAAAGCCGGAGATATGAGCCCTTTGAAACGGGCAGACGAAGAGGACAGAAACACAGCAAAGCAAGTAAATCGGGGACGCACTGCGAAGGGCAGAGGACACACCTCAGCAGGACCGGGGAATAACAAGGTCCGGGGAGTGTCCCCAATGGCCCGGGGTATGTCCCCGATAGGCATGTCTCCTTTTGTTGATCAAGGAGACAATATAGATAAAATATTTAAGGAGATGTAAAAAACATGGCACTGACAGGTTTGGACATTTTCAAATTATTACCGAAGAAGAACTGCAAGGAATGCGGACAGCCTACATGCCTGGCTTTTGCAATGGCATTGGCATCTGCGAAGACTTCACTGGACAAATGCCCCTATGTTTCCGAGGAAGCCAAGGAAACACTGGGCGGAGCGGCAGCACCGCCAATCAAATTGATCAAGGTCGGGAAGTCGGGTTTTGAACGTGAAATGGGAGACGAGGTCGTTCTGTTCAGGCATGATAAGGCATTTTACCATCCTACCTGTATCGCGGTCGAAATATCCGATAAGCTGACCGGGGCGGAGCTTGATGCAAAAATAGAAAAGGTGAATTCGCTTACATTTGAAAGAGTCGGTCAAACGGTATCCATAGACATGATGGCCGTTCGCAATGACTCCGGAAATGCGGATACGTTCGCTTCAGCAGTAAAAGCTGTTGCAGAAAAAACCTGTTTTGCAACAGTGCTGATCAGCGAAGACCCGCTTGCGATGGAGAAGGCGCTGGAAGTGATCGGTGAAGCAAAGCCTTTGATCTATGCAGCCACGGAGGAAAACTACGAAAAGATGGTGGGTCTCGCACAAAAATACGCATGCCCGCTTGTTGTAAAGGGTAACGGACTGGATTCCACGGCAGCGCTTGTTGAAAAGATCGCCCCGTCCTACAAGGAATTGGTCATCGACACAGGCACGCGGCAGGTCTCGCAGGCACTTGCAGAGCTTACGCAGATAAGAAGACTGTCTACCAAGAAAAAGTTCAGGCCGTTCGGTTATCCGGTCATTGCTTTTACTGCTTCGGAGGACCCGAGAGATGAAGTCCTTGAGGCGTCGGTTTATATATCGAAATACGCAAGCTGCGTCGTGGTGAAGGCTGATGATAAGTCCCAGCTCTTACCACTGATGGCACTAAGAACAAATATATTTACGGATCCCCAGAAGCCGAGCCAGGTTGAGCCTAAGGTATATGAAATCGGTGCCGTGCCGAAGGATTCGCCCGTATATGTCACGACCAACTTCTCGTTGACCTATTATACGGTGGAAGGCGAAATTTCCTCGAGCAAAATCCCTTCCTATATAATAGCGTGCCCCACAGACGGTACATCTGTTTTGACCGCATGGGCAGCCGGCAAGTTTAACGGAGAAAAAATTGCTGAATTCCTGAAGACCTGCGGAATTGAAGAAAGGGTTAACCACAAGAACCTGGTCATACCGGGCTATGTAGCGGTTATCAAAGGAACGCTTGAGGAGAAGTCGGGCTGGAATGTGACGGTCGCACCGGCTGAGGCATCAGGACTGCCTGCATTTGCGAAAGCTCATTTCGGTTGATCCCGGGACAGAAGCAGGGACGGACTCTATAGTTAGGATGGATCGAATGGAAAGATACCAGGTAACCATTTTACCGGAAAACATAACAGCATGGGTGGAGAAGGGAACAAGCCTTTTAGCAGCGGCCAGAGAGGCCGGCATTGATATGGGAAGTCCCTGCGGCGGCCAGGGTACTTGCGGGAAGTGTGCCGTAAAGGTTGTAAACGGTGTCATGGATGTGCAGCAGGATGCCCATATGCCTAACGAGCTGAAGGACGAAGGCTATGTTCCTGCCTGCCGGGTTCAGGTGCACGGGGACATCACGGTGGAGGTGCCAAGCTTCTCGAGGCTTACGCGGCATGAGGTGGTGTTGTCCGGACAGGATACGCGGGATGGCGGGTTAAACGGCTATTTTTCAACGCATGGAATGAATCCGGTCTCCGGCAAGTTTTACGTGGAACTGGATCAGCCCGGCCTGCTGGATTGCGTGAACGATCTGGACAGGCTGCTGACCGCGCTGAATAAGCAGCATGGCATCCAGGCCTCCATGGGGCTGGCATGCTTGAAAACACTACCGGATGTTATCCGTACCGGAGATTGGAAATTAACCGTTACCATAGCCGACTTTGACGGGAAAAGTGAGATCGTCAGACTGGAGCCCGGCAGGACGGATAAACCCGCGTATGGACTGGCGGTAGACCTTGGAACCACTACCGTTGCGGCAAGCCTGGTTGACCTGGAGAACGGAAGGACTGTGGACAGGGCCGGCACGTATAACAGGCAGGCAGCATACGGTTCTGATGTTATATCAAGGATTATTTATACAGAAGAGAAGCCCGATGGTATTGGTGCAATGCAAAAGGTGGCGATCGATACGTTGAACGGGCTGATCGGAGAACTTGTACTGAAAAACGGGATTGCCCGTGACGATATTTCTGTCCTGGTCCTTGGGGGGAACACGGTCATGACGCATATGTTCATGGGGGTGTCGGCATCGTATCTACGGCTGGAGCCTTATATACCGGCGGCAGCTGCATTCCCGCCAGTCCCGGCAAAGGAGCTGTCCATCGGCATCAACCCGGATGGCCCGGTTATTACCATGCCCTCTGTGGCAAGTTACGTAGGCGGAGATATTACAGCGGGCGTGCTTGCGACGATGCTGACGCATTCCGGTCAGCTGACGCTGTTTATAGATGTAGGCACAAATGGTGAATTGGTGCTGGGAAACAACGAATGGATGGTTTCCTGCTCCTGTTCAGCCGGACCTGCATTTGAAGGCTCTGGTATCAGCTGCGGCATGCGTGCGATGGACGGGGCTATTGACTGGATTGAAATAGAAGGCGACAGTTTCGAAGTACGGTGCAGAACCATAGGAAATACAAAACCGGTGGGCATATGCGGTTCGGGACTGATCTACTCCCTGTCGGAAATGATGGAAGCCGGTATCATTGACAGAGCAGGGCAGATTATGGGGGAAGCTTCCTCGCCTCGAATCCGGAAAGGCCATGAAGGCATGGAATATGTTCTGGTCTTTGCCCAGGAGAGCGGATCCGGGAAGGATATTGTTATCACCGAAAGTGATATTAAAAACCTTTTAAGAGCGAAGGGAGCCATTTTTGCGGGCATCAGGACCATGCTCCATGAAGTGCAGCTGAGTGTTGAGGATATTGACAGGGTATATATCGCAGGCGGATTTGGAAACTATATTCATATTACGGATGCAATCCATATCGGAATGCTTCCCGACCTGCCGGAGATGAAATACGAGTTCGTGGGAAACAGCTGCATGCAGGGCGCCGTGCTGGCACTGCTTTGCCGTGAAGCATTAGCGGAGGCGCTGGAAATCTCGCAGAAGATAACATACCTTGAATTGTCGGTAGGAAACCGCTTTATGGATGAATTTGTTTCAGCACTATTCATACCCCATACCGATCTCGGACTGTTTCCAACGGCCGGGAAGGGTGTAAGTTCCCGTAAAGCATATCGGGGCCAATAGGGGAGGAGCATCGGCGCTTTCCATGAAAGGTGCAAAGAATATCCCGATGAAAGGAGGAGGAATGAGATGGCGGTACAGATTGCAGTGGCAGGTAAAGGGGGTACGGGAAAGACTTCATTTTGCGCGCTGCTGATAAGATATCTGATCGATGCGGGCAAATATCCGATTCTTGCAGTGGATGCGGATGCCAATGCCAACCTGAATGAAGCATTGGGGCTTGAGATTGAGACGGAGACTGTCTCCGAGCTGATTTCAAAAACAAAGGAACTGCATGGCATACCAGAAGGCATGTCGCAGGAAACTTACATTGAATACAGGCTGAATGCCTCGCTGGCAGAGGGCAAGAACGTGGATCTGCTTGTTATGGGCGGCCCGGAGGGGCCGGGGTGTTTTTGCTTCCCGAATAATTTGCTGAGAAAATATCTGGATAACCTTACAAGAAGCTATAAATATATCGTTCTGGACAATGAAGCGGGGCTGGAACATATCAGCAGGCGCACGACCCAGGACGTGGACTTTTTGTTTGTCATCAGCGACAGCTCGGCAAGGTCCATCCGTTCGGCCGGCAGGGTTAAAAAGCTTTTGGAAGAGATTAAGACAAAGGTTAAAAAAGTTTATCTGATCGTAACAAAGGCTACTGAACAGGATATTGAAAGCCTGAGGGAAGAGATTGAAAAGACTGGGCTTGAATTGGCGGGTATAATACCCAACGATCCGATGGTCACACAGTATGATATCAAAAGCAGGCCATTGTACGAGCTTCCTTCCGATTCGCCTGCAGTTACAGCGGTTCATTCTATTCTGAGCCAATTAAAAATTTGATTATAAAGCGTTGAGATATTATTTGAAAGGGGAAAAATGAAATGCCTGTACAGGTTTTAAAAGACAGAAATCCAAGCAAGATTTCGGTAGTCACGCTGGGAGCCACGAAGGAGCAAGGCGGTACAAGAACAAATACGATAGCGATTGGCGGCGCTTCGAGTTTGCCATTCCTGCATTTTGAGGGAGAGGTGCCGAACAAGCCTGTTATTGCCATGGAAGTGGTCGACAGAGAGCCGACGGAGTGGAACGACGAGTTGAAAAATGCTTTCTCCGATGTATTGGATAACCCGGCTGCCTGGGCAAAAAAATGTGTGGAAGAATACAGTGCGGATATGATATTCCTCAGACTCCAGAGTGCAGATCCCGAATTGGGCGGCAGCACACCGGAAAAATGCATTGAAACGGTCCGGGAAGTGCTCTCCGCAGTAGGGGTGCCGCTGGCTGTTGTCGGATGCGGCATTGATGAGGTGGATAATACCGTCATAGCTGCCGTAGCAGAAGCCTTCGCTGGTGAAAATCTGCTGCTGGGCTTCGCAACGCAGGAAAACTACAATACCATCGTTGCGGCCTGTATGGTCCACAAGCACACAGTCATAGCCCAGTCGCCGCTGGATATCAATATATGCAAGCAGCTGAACATCCTGATCAGCGAAATGGGCCTTCCGCTGGATGAAATTATTATCGACCCGAGTATAGGCGGCCTCGGATACGGTATCGAATATGCCTATTCCATCGGTGAAAGAGGCAGGCTGGGCGCATTGCAGGGTGATAAAATGCTGGCCATGCCGGTTTTGGGTACCATCGGCGCAGAGGCATGGAAAGCGAAGGAAGCCAATGTGGAACAGGAAGAGTTTCCAGGTTGGGGTGACCGGAAGGAAAGAGGCATATTGTGGGAGGCAACAACTGCCGCCGCATTGCTCCAGTCCGGTATGGATATTCTTGTCATGAGGCATCCCGAGGCTGTCAGGTTGGTTCAGAAAAACATTTCGGACATGATGGTGAAAAGCAGTCTATGACTGTCATAAAACATAATTTGCGAGGGTGAGGTAAAGCACATGGAAATAATCGGCGAAAGAATTAATGGGATGTTCAAGGATATCCGGGAGGGCATTAAAGCCCAGGATAAAAAACCGATTCAGGATTGGGCTGTCAAGCAGACGGAGAACGGTGCAACCTGGCTGGACATTAATACAGGCGCAAGTGCGGAGGACCAGATGGCAGCTATGAAATGGCTCATCAACACGGTCCAGGAGGTTGTGGATACACCTCTGTCACTGGATTCAACCAATTACGATATTATCGAGGAAGGGTTGAAGCTGTGTAAAAGACCGGCATTGATCAACTCCTGCCACGCGGACAGATACAAAATAGAAAGAGTCTTTCCCATGGCGGTAAAATACAACGCAAAAGTAATCGGACTTGCCATGAGTGAAGAATCGGGCATACCTAAAAATGCCGAAAACCGTGTTGCACTGGCGATGGAGCTAGTGGCGGCGGCCGATGAATTTGGCCTTCCGCTGGAGGATCTGTATATCGACCCGCTCATACTGCCGGTAAATGTGGCACAGGATCATGCAGTGGAGGCTATGGAAACACTCAGACAGGTTAAATTCCTGTCCGACCCGGCTCCCAGAACAGTAGTCGGTTTGTCCAATGTTTCACAGAGGTGCCAGAACAGAAAGCTGATCAACAGAACCATGCTGGTCATGCTGATGGCGTGCGGTCTGGATGCAGCTATTGCCGACGCCAATGACGATGAGCTGATGGAAGCGGCAGCTACTGCGCGTATACTGATGAACAAGGAAATTTACTGTGATTCCTATGTAGATTTGTTCAAAGCAAAGAAATATTAAGACGCTTTATATCCATTCAATCAGGAACGATGTAAAGAAATGTATGCATATGGGGCAGGCGCCTTGCAGGAGTAGCATCCTTCAGAGCCTGCCCTGTTTTAAACCAACGCGGTTGTATTGGCTGACACGGGGTTGTCACGGGAAAGGGACATTGACCACTCCAAATTTCAGCTGGGTTGTCACGGGACTTGTCCCTCTGACCACCTTTGCCGGACAAGGGAGAGCGGTGTTTCGTTGGTCGAATAGTATTTGCAAAAGGAGATGCATTGTGGATCTGATAACATTAAGAAAGTCACTGGAAGAACAGAATTATATCTTTGACGAGGAGCTTCTGATCACGCTTCATGTGGCGTTGATGCTCGGCAAGCCACTCCTTGTTGAAGGAGCGGCAGGTGTTGGAAAAACTGAAATAGCAAAGGTGCTTGCCGCGATTACCGGTACAGAACTTATACGGCTGCAATGTTATTCCGGTTTGGATGAATCAAAAGCACTTTATGAATGGAACTACCAAAAACAGCTCCTGAGTATACAGC
>JAEZMC010000169.1 GCA_023435805.1 Bacillota bacterium
CCACCATCCCGACCAAGAAGAGTCAGGTGTTCTCAACGGCGGCGGATGGACAGACCAGTGTTGAGGTCCACGTGCTGCAGGGCGAGAGGGAAATGGCCCAGTACAACAAATCACTCGGTAGATTCCAGCTATCCGGCATTCCGCCGGCACCCAGGGGTGTTCCGCAGATCGAGGTTTCGTTTGACATCGACGCCAACGGTATCGTCCATGTTTCCGCTAAGGATCTCGGCACGGGAAATGAACAAAAAATAACCATTACGGCTTCCACCAACCTTTCCGATTCCGATATCGACAAGGCGGTCAAAGAGGCAGAAAAGTTTGCGGCAGAGGACAAGAAGCGCAAGGAAGAGATCGAAGTGAGAAACAACGCCGATTCCATGGTCTATCAATCGGAAAAGACATTGAAGGAGCTTGGTGACAAGCTTGGAAGCGATGATAAGTCCAGGATCGAAGGCGAAATTGGCAAAGTGAAGGAAGCGTTGAAGGGGACGGATACGGATCGGATCAAAACCGCCACAGAAGCCCTGACGCAAGCCTTCTATGACATATCTGCAAAAATATATCAACAGAATCCCGGTGCCCAGGGCGGGCCGAATCCGGGAGCGGACTTCGGCGGCGGGCCGGGTCATGAAAATCCCGGAGCAGGGCAGGACAACGTATATGACGCGGATTATAAGGTAGTCGACGACGATAAGAAATAACCGGTAACAACTACTCAGAAATAAGAGGCAATGAAATAAGCCGAGGCTGAAAAACAGCTTTGGCTTATTTTAAGTAATATGATAGAATAGTATGACGAATGCTTAATTAAACCGTGAATGGAGTGTTGAAGCTTGCCGCAGTCCAAGAGAGATTTTTATGAAGTATTGGGAGTATCAAAAGGTACTTCCGATGCCGATATAAAGAAGGCATATAGAAAACTGGCAAAGCAGTATCATCCGGATGTAAATCCGGATGATAAAGCGGCTGAAGCCAAATTCAAAGAAGTGAACGAAGCATATGAGGTTCTGAGCGACCCGCAGAAAAAAGCAAGGTATGACCAGTTCGGGCATGCAGGGGTGGATCCGAATGGCTTCAGCGGAGCTGGTGCGGGATTCGGAGATTTTGATTTCGGAGGTATCGGGGATATTTTCGAGTCGTTCTTCGGCGGTTCGGGCTTCGGACGGTCTTCGAGAAGCCGTACGGGGCCGCAGAAGGGTGCGGATCTGAAATATGCCGTAGAGTTATCCTTCGAAGAGGCCGCTTTCGGCATGGAAAAGGAACTGACCATCAACAGGCACGAAGCCTGCGGGAAGTGCGGCGGTTCAGGCGCAAAAGCCGGTACGAGCCCTGCCACCTGCACCCAGTGTAACGGGACCGGTCAGATGCAATACAAGCAGAGTACACCCTTTGGGCAGTTTGTCAATGTGAAGACCTGTGACGCCTGTCACGGCGAAGGCAAAATCATAACCAATCCATGCCCTGCCTGCAGCGGTAAGGGACGGGTCAGGAAAACGGTCAAAATCAACCTGAATATACCGGCAGGAATTGACGACGGTCAGACCATGTCGTTAAGGGGAGAAGGCGATCCCGGTGCAAAGGGAGGCCCTGCGGGGGACCTGTTCGTCACGATCAGAGTGAAGCCTCATTCCCTCTTTAAACGGCAGGGGAACGATGTGGTATGCGATATGCCCATCACCTTCGTTCAGGCCGCGCTGGGCTCGGAGCTCGAGGTGCCCACTCTGGATGGAAAGGTGAAATACAATATACCTGAAGGAACACAGACGGGTTCCATTTTCAGATTGAAGGGAAAAGGGATACCCTATCTGAGGGGAAGCGGCAGGGGCGACCAGTATGTCAAGGTAGAAATTGAAGTCCCAAAGAAGCTGAATGAAAAGCAAAAGGCGGCGCTGAAGGAATTTGCTGAAATCAGCGGAGATGATGTCCATGAACAACGCAAGGGCTTTTTTGATAAAATGAAGGATGCGCTCGGCATGTAGCGGCACAGCCATTCCTTTCCTCAGGGCGGTTTGAAGACTGGATAGGATGGCTGTTCAATTGGAGGAAAACAGATGAAATGGACCGAAGTATGCATAAAAACCACTGAAGAGGCCAGTGATGCGGTGTCGGAAATGCTGACATCCATTGGTGCGGGTGGTGTTGTAATAGAAGATCCGAATGAAATCAGAAGGCAGATCGAAAGTCCCGGATCCCTTGACTATGCCGACCAGGCATTCATGGATTCACTGGGAACGGAAGTGACCGTCAAGGCCTACTTTAATCAGGAATCCACGCCGGAAGAGCTGGCGGTACTGATTAAGGAGAAGCTGCAGTTTATTTCCCGCTTTCTTGATGTAGGCAGGGGTTATAACGGCAGTACACAGGTGGACGACGAGGACTGGTCCACCGCCTGGAAAAAATACTACAAGCCTTTTCACATTTCAGACAGCGTGGTGATTAAGCCAAGCTGGGAGGAATATGCGCAGCAGGACGGAGAAATCGTCATTGAGCTGGATCCCGGGATGGCCTTCGGAACAGGCACCCACGAGACCACCAGGCTTTGTTCCAGGCTGCTGGAGCAATATGTCAGGAAGGGCGACACGGTTATAGATGTGGGCTGCGGTACAGGAATCCTTTCGATTATTGCGGTGAAGCTCGGTGCAAGCCATGCAGATGCGATCGATATAGATGAAGTGGCAGCCAGGGTAACAAAAGAAAATTGCAGCATCAACGGCGTCGAGGACGGCATTACCGTCAAAAAAGCTGTGCTTGCGGAGCTTGAGCCCCATAAGGCGGATATCGTGGTTGCCAACATTATAGCCGACGTAGTGATCGGTCTGGCCGATTTGGTGCCGGACTACCTGAAAAGCGGAGGAATTTTGCTCACGTCGGGAATCATCAGGGAAAGAAAGGATGACGTCGTCAAGGCCTACACGGAACGTGGCTTCCAGTTTGTTGAGCAGCTGGAAATGGGCGAATGGGTGGCGATTGTTTTTACATGTCCAGATTCTTTGTAGACCCCGGAGCTGTCCGTCCGGACACCGGAACCATTACGATAACGGGTGAGGATGTCAAACATATCCGGAACGTTCTGAGGAATGTACCCGGGGATGCGCTGATGCTTTCGGACTGTTCCGGGACCGATTATCATGTCACAATCGAACAGATGGAAAAAGACAGTATTCTGACAAGAATTGTATATTCGGAGGCAAATAAAACAGAGCCTCCTGTTAAAGTTACACTTTTTCAGGGTATACCTAAAGCGGACAAAATGGATCATATCATACAAAAATGCGTCGAACTCGGCGTTCATCGGATTGTTCCCGTCATCACGGCAAGGACGGTGGTCAGGTTTGAGAAAGAGCGGGATGCGGCAGCAAAGACCACGCGTTGGCAGCGAATAGCCCTGGAGGCTGCAAAGCAGTGTGACAGGGGAAGCATACCGATGGTGGAGGAGCCCGTCCGTTTTAACCAGGCGCTCAAGCTGGCTGAAAGTTGCCTGCTCAGGCTGTTTCCTTATGAGGAGGAAACGACGGGAAATTTGAGGCAATATTTCATGGATGGCCAAAAGACAGGCACCGTAGACAATATTGCACTTTTTATCGGTCCTGAAGGAGGGTTTGCGCCGGAGGAGACGGCTAAAGCCGCCGAGTGCGGTTTCATGTCCGTTACGCTTGGACCGAGGATACTGAGAACCGAAACCGCCGGGATGGCAGTTCTTGCCGTTATTATGTATGAACTGGGTGATATGAATTGTCGTTTATAGAGGCTGATGCTTGCAGGTTGGAAGGCAGGAAAATCGGCGTAAACGCGAGAAAACCGTACTAAACATATAAAAAATAATGAAAACAGCCTTTCAATTGTCAGCGTTTATGTTATAATGGACGCAATGAATTAATACGGCATTGCCGCAATGAAGCGTTCCATAAGCATACGGCGGCGGCTTGGATGCAAAAACCAAATGATTAGAGATGTTAAGAGGTACTTATGATCAAGAGCATGACCGGCTTTGGCCGGGGTGAGTATGCACAGGACGGAAAAGAATTTACTGTGGAGATTAAAACAGTAAACCACAGGTATACCGACGTTTTTATTAAAATGCCCAGACAGATCGGATTTCTGGAGGAAAAAGTGCGTGAACTGGTTGGAAAGGCCATCTCCAGAGGCAAGATCGACGTGTTTATTACATACTATAATTACAGTGACGACTCCAAATGCGTAACCTTTGATGAAGCGCTGGCAAAGACGTATATATCGGCAGTTGAAGCACTCAGAGACAAGTTCGGGCTGAAGGATGATATTTCAGTTTCGCTGATATCCAAATATCCTGATGTACTGAAGGTCGAGCAGGCGGAGGAAGACGAGGAAGTTCTCTGGTCCATGCTGAGGGTCGCGGTTGACAACGCACTGGCTTCTTTGGTGAAAATGAGGCAGAATGAGGGGGAGGGATTGAAAAATGTCCTCCTTGAACGGGCTACCTATATCGAAGGGGTGATCTCAGAAATTTCAAAGCGTGCGCCTGAGGTGCCAAGAGAGTATAAAATGAAGCTTGAGGCACGGATAAAGGACCTTCTGGAGCAGCAAACGTTTGACGAAAACAGGATCGTAACGGAGGTGGCGGTTTTTGCAGACCGCTGCAGTATAGATGAAGAGCTGGTGAGGCTGGCCAGCCATATCGGACAGGTGCGAGAAGCGCTTTCCATGAGCCAGCCCGTCGGCAGAAAGCTTGATTTTCTTATACAGGAAATGAACCGTGAGATTAACACCATCGGCTCAAAGGCAAATGATCTGACTATAACGAAGCATGTTGTTGAAATCAAAAGCGAAATCGAGAAGATCAGGGAACAGATTCAGAATATTGAATAAGTAAAAGGGGAATGATGTAACCCCGGGGATTAAAGGAGGATTCATTCATGAAATTGATAAACATCGGCTTTGGCAACATTGTTTCAGCTAACAGGCTGGTAGCGATTGTCAGTCCAGAATCGGCACCGATAAAGAGGATCATTCAGGAAGCCAGAGACAGGGGAATGCTGATTGACGCCACCTATGGAAGAAGGACAAGAGCCGTTATCATTACCGACAGTGATCATATTATTCTTTCCGCCGTGCAGCCCGAAACAGTAGCCCATAGATTGAATGCAAAGGACTCGGAGGTTGAGGAGGATACCCCGAATTTGGACGATGAATAGTTGTTTATTACTTTACAGGAGGTTTTATAAATGATCTATCCACCACTCAGTTCATTGTTGAACAAGGTTGACAGCAGATACACCCTTGTGGTCGCAACAGCCAAGAGAGCAAGGCAGCTGGCAGACGGCGCCCATAAGCTGACAAGATGCGTTTCAGAAAAACCGGTAACCGTAGCATTGAATGAAATCAATGAAGACAAGATTACATACATCAGGACAAAAAGCGGTATAAAATAAAGCTTTGGAATGAAAATGAACAGAATCGGCTGTAATATCATTCCATGATATGGTAAGGACAGTCACAAGGCTAAGGTTCAAGGCATCTTTTACCTTATCCTTGTTTTTTTTGGAAGGCAGGTGATAAAATGCATCTGAAGGGTAAATCGGTAGTTGTAGGAGTTTGCGGCGGTGTCGCGGCATATAAGGTGGTTGATCTGGTCAGCAGGCTGAAAAAGCAGGGCGCGGAAGTAGATGTAATCATGACAGCCCATGCGGAAAAGTTTGTAACGCCGCTCACTTTCAGATCCCTGTCACACAGGCCGGTCATTACGGATATGTTTGAAGAGCCGGCACAATGGGATGTCAGGCATATTTCACTGGCGCAGAAAGCGGAGCTTTTTGTTATTGCGCCGGCAACTGCCAACATCATCGGAAAGCTTGCGTCGGGCGTAGCAGACGACATGCTCAGCACGACGGTAATGGCGACAAAGGCGCCTGTGCTGATTGTACCGGCGATGAATTACAATATGTATGCCAATCCGGTCGTTCAGCAGAATATCGAAAAGCTGAAATCGCTGGGCTATCTGTTCATGGAGCCGGATATCGGCAGGATGGCGGAGGGGACGTCCGGCAGGGGACGATTGCCGGAGCCGCCTATTATTCTGGAGAAGGTGCTGGAAATACTCAAACCCGTGCGGGACCTGGAAGGGCTGAAGGTACTGGTGACAGCGGGGCCTACGAGGGAACCCATTGATCCGGTCCGTTACATTACAAACCGTTCCTCCGGCAAGATGGGTTATGCAATTGCAGAGGCGGCAGCAGAGAGAGGGGCGGAGGTGCTGCTCATATCCGGCCCGGTATCGCTGGAACGTCCGCAGGGAGTTGAGCTTGTCTCCGTGACGACGGCTCAGGAAATGTATTCCGCTGTCATGCAGCGGTACGGTGATTGCCAGATTGTTGTTATGGTGGCTGCGGTAGCGGATTACAGGCCTTCGGTGGTGTCGGATGTCAAGATCAAGAAGAAGGATGATGAAATGCTGCTGAAGCTGGAGAAGAATACCGATATTCTGAAAGAGCTGGGCAGCCTGAAGGGAAGCCGGACACTGGCCGGTTTTAGTGCGGAGACCAACGATTTGCTGGAAAATGCACGCAGAAAGCTGGAGGCAAAAAACCTGGATCTGATGATTGCCAATGATGTCACAATGGAAGGCGCAGGCTTTGAAACAGATACGAATATCATCAAGCTTCTGAAGAGGGACGGTTCTGTTACGGAGCTGCCGCTGATGAGCAAAAAGGCCGCGGCGCACAGGATCTTTGACGAGATTGCCGCAATCCGAATGCAAGGTTAAACTGAATATAAATAAATAGATGGAGGCTTCAATAAATGTTAACAGAAAAGTCAATGGAAAAAATCGTGGCGCTTGCGAAAAACAGGGGTTTTGTATACCCGGGCTCCGAGATATACGGAGGGCTGGCAAATTCCTGGGATTACGGCCCTTTGGGCGTTGAGCTGAAGAACAACGTAAAAAAGGCCTGGTGGAAGAAGTTTGTTCAGGAGAGCACCTACAATGTGGGCGTAGACTGCGCCATACTCATGAACCCTCAGGTGTGGGTGGCATCCGGGCACGTCGGCGGCTTCAGCGATCCGCTGATTGACTGTAAGGATTGCAAGACAAGGCATAGAGCAGATAAGCTTATTGAAGACTGGAACAGCGCAAACGGCATCAGCCTTTCTGTGGATGGCTGGAAAAACGAACAGCTGATGGACTACATAAAGGAAAAGGGCGTGAAATGCCCTGACTGCGGCTCCGGCAATTTTACCGATATCCGCAAGTTCAACCTGATGTTCAAGACCTTCCAGGGTGTGACCGAAGATTCCAAGGCCGAAGTATACCTGAGACCTGAAACGGCGCAGGGTATATTTGTCAACTTTAAGAATGTCCAGAGGACGACCAGGAAAAAAATACCCTTCGGCATCGGCCAAATCGGAAAATCCTTCAGAAACGAAATCACTCCCGGCAACTTTATATTCAGAATCCGTGAATTTGAACAGATGGAGCTGGAGTTTTTCTGCGAGCCCGGCAAGGATCTGGAATGGTTCGCATACTGGAAGGATTTCTGTTACCAGTGGCTGTTGAACCTTGGTCTCAAAGCGGAAAACCTGAAGCTGCGGGACCACCTGAAGGAGGAACTGTCCCACTATAGCAATGCCACCACCGATATCGAGTTCAAGTTCCCCTTTGGCTGGGGAGAGCTATGGGGTATAGCCGACAGGACGGATTATGACCTGAAGCAGCATATGGAGCACTCAAAGGATGACCTTTCCTACTTTGATCCCGCAACCAATGAAAAGTATGTTCCCTATTGCATAGAACCGTCCCTGGGCGCCGACAGGGTGACGCTGGCCTTCCTGTGTGATGCCTACGACGAAGAGCAGGTAGCAGAGGGCGATGTAAGGACCGTTTTACATTTCCATCCGGCACTTGCACCGGTAAAAATCGGTATCCTGCCGTTATCCAAGAAGCTGGGCGACGATGCTTTCAAGATCTATGAACAGCTTGCGAAGAAATATGTATGCGAATACGACGAAACAGGCAGCATAGGGAAACGCTACAGGAGACAGGACGAAATAGGCACACCCTACTGCATCACCTTTGACTTTGATTCTCTCCAGGATGCCAGTGTGACTGTTCGCGACCGTGACACCATGACACAGGAAAGGATCAGGATTGAAGATCT
>JAEZMC010000182.1 GCA_023435805.1 Bacillota bacterium
TGGCATCAAGTATGGCGGCTTTTGCCATCAAACGGTTCAAGTGGAAATATTCCGGCCTGGTTCTCGGCCTGTTCCTGATCGGGGTCATGATCCCCATCCATTCCACACTGATTCCGCTATTTATGGTATTCAACAAAATTAAGCTGATCAATAATTATATTTCTCTGATTCTTCCCTATGTGGCGTTTGCTCTTCCTACCGCTATCTTTATTCTGGGCGGGTTCATGGCGTCATTTCCAAGGGAAATCGAAGAAGCGGCAGTGATGGACGGCTGTAAAATGAGCGGGGTTTTCTGGAGAATCCTTTTCCCGCTTTCCAAAACTTCGATTGCCACTATTTCAATTTTCAGCTTTGTTAACTGCTGGAATGAGTTGATGTTTGCCATGATATTCATGCCCGATACGAACCGGATGACTCTTCCGGTAAGCCTTACAAGGTTTAAGGGGCAGTATTCCACGCACTGGACCATTCAGCTGGCGGCTATTGTTATTATGGTTGTTCCCAGCCTGATTGCATATATGTTTCTGAACGACAAAATCATTAAAAGTCTTACCGTAGGCGCAGTAAAGGGTTAGCAGCTGCCAAATCCCGTAAATCTGCCGTCGTGGTGAATGGAACCGATATGAGAAGAGGACAGCTCCGGTATGGAGGCTGCCCTCATTAGTACGTGCATGTCAGAATCCTCATTCAGCGGCTTAAAGCGGAAAATCCCTGTTGAGCTTTCTATGCTTGAACGTGCTTCTTTTTGCCGCGTAATCGGCAACAATCTGGCCATGACCGATGAGGTTGTACTTGTATATGACAAGGCCTTCGAGACCAACCGGGCCTCTGGCATGGAGCTTGCCGGTACTGATTCCCACTTCCGCGCCCAGGCCGTATTTGTAACCGTCACTGAACCGGGTCGAACAATTCCAGAAAACATTTCCCGAATCCACCAGGGACATGAATCGGGCTGCGTGCTCGTTGTCCGGTGTGACAATGGAATCGGTGTGGCCGGAGCCGTAGGTGTTGATATGGTCGATGGCGTCCTCCAGGCTTTTAACTACCTTGATGGACAGCTTATAATCCAAATATTCCGTTTTCCAGTCTTCCTCCGACGCGGGAGCAACCGGTATGACCGAAAGTGTTTCCCTGCAGCCCAAGAGCTCAAGCCCCTTCTCATCAGCGGCTTTTTTAAAGGCAGGCAGGAATTCCCGGGCGATATCCTGGTGAACCAACAGCGTTTCCAGCGCATTGCAGACGGCTACATACTGTGTTTTGGAATCTATGGCGATCCGCACGGCCATTTCCGGATCGGCCTCTGCATCGATATAGCAGTGGCAGATCCCGTCGGCATGCCCCATTACCGGTATGGTGGTATTGTTCATGATGTATCGTACAAATTCGTTGGAACCTCTCGGAATAATCAGATCCACATATTGCTCCTGCTTGAGCAGCTCATTGATGTCCGAACGCGTTTCAAGCAGCGCGCACCAGCCGGCCGGCATACCGGACTCTTCGGAAGCCGACTTGATCAGGTCTGCAAGAATACGGTTGGTCTCCCTGGCCTCAGAGCCGCCCTTTAAAAGCACGCCGTTGCCGCTTTTAAGGCAGAGGGTGGAAATTTGCACCAGCGCATCCGGGCGGGATTCGAATATGATACCGATGACGCCGATTGGACACGTGACCTTATAAAGCTCAAGGCCTTCATCCATCTCCGTCGACATCAGCGTTTTCCCGACCGGATCCTCCAGTCCTGCAAGGCTATGGATCCCGTCTATCACTTCTGCAAGCTTTGTTTCATCGAATTTAAGCCTTTTCAGCAGCGGTAACGGAATGCTTTCCGCTTCGCTTCTTTTAAGGTCCTGCTCGTTGGCACTGAAAATTTCATTTTTATGTGAAAGAAGCACTTCCGCAATACGCAAAAGGGCTTTATTCTTCTGCTCGCCATTTGCTGCTGCAAGCTTTAGAGAAGCAGCTTTGACCTGCCTGCAGGTTTCGTTCATATTCATAAAAACACCTCTATCACCTATATTACATAGAGTATAACAAAAGGGGACGTTTCTCGCAACGGACATTGTTTTAATTTAAATCATTTCCAGCGGAATAGAAAAGGGCATTGTGCAAACAATAATAAAAGCTCATTCAACAAATTTGCAGGACAGGGAAGGAGATATTTAATGGAAAAACGTGTTATTGCTGTAGAGCACCATTTGACACCGGTAATGGATTATCTTTCTAACAAGGGATATATGGTTGAAAGCATCGATTTCAGCAGGGAGTATGGAAAAAACATGGATAAATATGCTGCTATTGTAGCAACAGGTATGAACAAGGATTTTCTCGGGGTACAGGATGTTGTTACGAGAATCCCTGTTATTGATGCGAAGGGTTTGACGGCAGAACAGGTATACGACCAGTTATCGATTAGCTTTCAACACTGATTTGCAGTATTTGCTATCTGAAACCATGATAGAAGCATCTTGCAGGAACAACCACCATACCGGAGCAAACATATTATAAGAGAGCCGAAACGTTTCAGTAACGGCGTTCCCCATCTTGCGGGAACGCCGTTACTGCTTTACAACAGGTAGACAGCGCTGTGCGGCATCCTGACCGGCAGCTCCGTCTGCGACAGCCGGTCAATATATCCGGCGCCCCTTTTCGTCCGGGATCCCGCTTTTTCTATAAAAATAAGAGTTTATCACATCGCGCCATTCGCAGGCATGGATGGCCTGCTCCTGAAGGCGCTTCAACACGCGGGCATGACATTCGGGATGAATGCGGCCGTGCAGAGCTTCCCATCTTTTTACCAGGACGGCAGCCTGTTCGGCGCCCTCAAAATGAGAATCATATATATACTGTATAAGTGCCGTTCCGGATTGGAGCTTATATGTATACGGTATATGGTGGAAAAACAGCAGAAGCTCTTCAGGACAGGTACCGGGGTGTTCATATGCAGTTGAGTTGGGCTCATGGTATCTGCCGGCATAGCCGGTACCCAACGCCACAGACCTGTCGACGCCGATGCCGTGGCAGTCCGCTCTGTGATAGGTACCCCAGGCTGAGTATTCATAGCCGTCCACACTGGGGCCGTAATGATGGTTCGGATTGACCATCCAGCCGATACCAAGCGGGGCGGTATAGCTCTCATATATGGAATAGGACCTAAGCAGCATGTCTGTGATGGTTTCGAATACAAAAGGCTGGCTGCCAAAGGTTTGACGCACCCATTCCGAAGCGATGGCCTCCGGGCTGAGCCCGGGATCCCAGGCCAGCCTTCCGTAGCAATACAGGTTTGCCTGCGCAAGGTCGTGCCCGGTCCAGTTGCAGTCATCGCCGATATTGGAGATGGCGGCAAATCCGGTGTGCATGCCCTTGGCGGGGGCATCTGACAGAAGCTGTCTCACAGTGGAGCCTGTACCGTCCATATGTGTGTCAAAATCCAGCACTTCCTTCCACATGGGTGCAAGATAGCACAAATGCTTTTGTTGTCCTGTGTATTCCTGTGTGATTTGAAATTCAAGCAAAAAGCTTGTATGCTTTAAACCGCCGATGAGAGGGGATACGGGTTCTCTGACCTGGAAATCCATAGGACCGTTTTTGATCTGCAGCAGCACATTATCGGCAAAACAACCATCCAGCGCCATGAAGTTGTCATATGCCGCGTTGGCGCGGTCTGTCACTCTGTCTCTCCAATCCTGCGTACAATTATAAACAAAGCACCGCCATATGACCAGCCCGCCATACGGTTTAAGCGCAGCTGCCAGCATGTTTGCACCTTCCGCATGATTTCTGCCGTAGGTGAAGGGGCCGGGGCGGAACTCGGAATCCGCCTTCACGAGAAAACCACCAAAATCGGGAATATAGTCATAAATCTCGGAGGCCTTTTCGCTCCACCAGGCCTGTACGCCCTCATCCAGCGGGTCGGCTGTGGAAAGCCCTCCAAGCTCCATCGGGCTGCAGTAATTGATGCTCAGGAATGTTTTAATGCCATATTGACGGAATATATCCGCCGTTCTGGATACCAGGGGCAAATATTCTTTTGTGATCAGCCGGGTCTCCAGCCGGTGGACATTGACGTTATTCAATACAATGCCGTTTAAGCCCACAGAAGCCATAAGCCTTGCGTAATCGCGGATACGTTCCGTATCATTGATGAAATAGCCCTTATCAAAGAATATGGATCTTCCGGCATAGCCTCTTTCTATGCTTCCGTCCATGTTGTCCCATTGATTGAGCATGCGGAGAGCTGTTGCCGGGCCGTCTGCGATATGGCAGTTTTCGGAAAAGGATCCGCATTGTATGAGCCGGAGCAGCGCGAATACACCGTAGAGAACGCCTGCTCCGGACCTGCCCGCGATCAGGAGAAATTGCCCTGTGCCTGTGCTGACGTGCTTGATGATATATCCTTCCTGTCCCGGCACTTCCTGTATGGGATCGGGGCTGTCGCCGGAAGGCTTTTCCGACAGGACTTCAAGTACGACGCTGCCATTTTTGGAGGGTACCCGTACCATTCGCGGTGCATTGCCTGTCAGAGATTTAAATGCGGTTTTCAGCTCCAATGCAGCTGTTTTCACCAACGGATCCGACCCTCTTGCACATATGCTGCGGCATAGGTGTACATAACGGGCAGCCGTGCCGGTTTCAAGTGCAGAATAACCCAACCACGCCTTGTAGCCGCTGCCGGCCTCCTTGCTGCAAAAACCGGCGTCCTTCGGCGTATCACCATGTGGGGAATAACTGGCGGTGCTGCCCGCAGAAACGTGCTTTGTACTGCTTTTCGTGCTGTTCTTATTCATAAAACCCTTTCTTGCAGAACAACATGGATTATAGTATGATATCTGCATAACATGATTTTGCATTCATTAAAGAATGATGGTGGTTCAATGCAACCGGTTGAATATACCGATTTAATTCCTGAACTTTTGTATTTCGTAAATAGAAAATGTACGCCGGGATGGAGAATTGATCATGGAAATATTGATTTCCATGATCTGACCTATGTGTACAGCGGCCGCTCCACCTATCTGGTGAATGGTGTGGAATACAAGCTGCAGCAGGGGGATTTTATCTACATCCCGTCGGGAAACGTACGTGAGGCCTATACCTGCTCCGATGAGCCGATGCAATGCTATGCGGCAAACTTCAGTCTCCGGAGCTTAAGCTCAGAGGACGATGGCATCGTGCTGCCGTTTGACCTTATTTCACATACAGGGTTGTCGGCTGAATTCATCAAACTGTACGGCCAACTTGACCACATATGGGTTGAAAGAGCCTACAACCATGAAATGCGGGCCAGGGCGGTTTTTATGCTGATCCTGGACAAGCTGATCTGCCGGGTTGCTTCCGGCCTTCCTATGCAACAAGAAGATGTCCGGTTGTCAAAGGTCAGGCAGCATATACTGCACAATTATATGAACAGGATCGAAATATCGCACCTGGCCGAGCTTGCCGGTCTGAATCCCGTATATCTGGGAGCTTATTTCAAGCAGGCTACCGGGTTTACGCTGAAGCAATACATCAACCGCATACGCATTAACAATGCCGAAAGCCTGCTCTCAACCGGCGGCTACAGCGTAAGTGAAGCAGCCATGCGAAGCGGATTTGACGATATTTACTATTTCAGCAAGGTCTACCGAAGCTACAAAGGGTATGCGCCTTCCGTGCTGTTAAAAGGTAAAAAAACCGGTATTCAACAGTCAGATTTCAATACCTTCCAAAATTTTGAATAGCGTACATCACGGTGAGCATGCTGGAGAGCATACTGCCATTATTAATGGAACCGGCGGTGGACAAATTGAGTCCCCTGCATGCACGAGCCATTTCGCAGTCCCTTTTTACCTCTTTGATTATACCCTCGGTGTCATTATTCATGAATGTAAACGGAGCAAGGCAGCCGTCAATTCTCGTACGCGGCATGTATTTTCGGATTTCATCCACGAGTACCGTCGGTCCGAAATTGCAGCCGGTTAAGTTTAAACGACCCAATAAGGGGAGCAGATGCGCCATGGCCGAGTCCGAGTGCTGATACCGCTGATCCTCCGGTTTCGGGCTCCAACGGCTGAATACATCCCGCAGAACCGGATAACCGAACAATTCATACATCTCCGGGGTCAGCAAACAGCAGTTGTCATCTGCGAAACTGAAGCCTCCCGGGCGGTTTGTCCCGTCATAGCCTGCTTCCTCGTCCATGATGGCTGCTATACCGGTGATTACGCCTGTGATGGTTTCGGAAAACCTCTTTGCCAGGTCGGGCTCGTCCAGAATGAGAAAAATCAGGTTTTCCGTTCCATAAATGGACATAGCCAGTGTGACAGGTCCTCTGATATGTCTCATTGGCGACGGCCGGAGCCCATACTTTTCATAGATCCGCCGCTTTTCCTGTTCCCAGTTGGCAGGAAGGATGAAATCACGCAAGTTCAGCCGATCAACCCTGTCCAGCAGCTTTTCAAGCTCGTCCGGTGTGCTGGCGGAGCCTTCCAGCCATTCTGCTACGTTGTTGTGGATGTACTTTCCTTCAAATACTTCACCGATTCTGCGTACATATGGGAATTCCGAATCCGGTTCCGGCAGGGTTTCTGGCAGCAATCTCCTGCCTACGATCCTTTCTGCCTTGTCGTTGTAACGCTTGTTTAACTCCATGCGCCTTTCCCTGGGCGTATATCCCCAAGGGTTTCCTTCTTCGCCGAGTTCGGCAAAAACGCATTCTTCGCTCATCCTTATACCCAGCGCTGCCTGAGGTGCTTTATCGGAAAAGCAGTTGTCCTCATGAGCCAGGGCATCGTCCGACCAGAACCTCTCAATGTCTACATACATCCTATTCACCCCTTCTTGTTCAATCATACTGGTTCAAAAAAAAATACACAATGGAGCAAATGAAGTTAATTTGTACAATCTAAAGAAAGTTATTGGTGAAATTTGAGAATAGTATGGCGCCTTACTGCACATAATTTAGGAGGAGGCTGATAATATGCGTGGTACTTTTTTTAAAAGCAGGGGAAAGCTGCTTATGCTTTATGCCATCATCCTGTATGTAGGTTTTATTATTGGTTACGATTATGCAATCATTACTGCAAAATAAGACGGATTTAAACATATTAATCTATAAGCAGTCATTTTTAACTAAACGGATTATCTGAATAAAACAATAGAAATCTTTTAAAAATACAAATAAGCTTTAGTAATTCTATATTAGCTAAATTAGGCTCAAGCTCTGTAATGCTTATAGAGCAGAATTCACAACAACATAATTAAAAATGATGGCAATAAGTAAAAGTCATTATTGATATAAAAAAAATACAAGCATATAATAATACTGCGGGTTGGCCGACAAAGAGAATCTTTGCAATTTGTAACAAAGATAATATGTACAATTTTTTTAATGAGGGGTTATGTTAAATGTCGGATCTAAGTACTTCTGCGATGACAGTCAGTAATTCCAGTTCCAGGGCAAACCGGTTCAAGATTTATTTAAGGAACAATTATATACTTTATTTATTTTTGTTATTGCCGATAGCCTATTTTGTAATTTTTAAATATGGCCCGATGTATGGGATACTGGTAGCTTTTAAAGATTACAATATTTTTCAGGGCGTCTGGGCAAGTCCGTGGATAGGTCTGGATGCATTCAAGGAGATTTTCGCGATGCCGCAGTTTATTCAAGCGCTGCGAAATACATTCCTTCTGAATTTTCTTGATCTGTTATTCGGCTTTCCGGCTCCAATCATTCTGGCAATCCTTTTAAGTGAGACAAAGATACCGTTGTTTAAAAAAGTATCCCAGACGGTTTTGTATTTGCCGCATTTCTTATCCTGGGTTATTATAGGAAGCATTTCTTTACAGCTATTCGCACCAGAGTCAGGTCTTGTCAATATTATACTGGGGAAATTGGGATTTGAAGCGGTGCCGTTCCTGACAGATCCGACGGTATGGCTCGGTACATACGTTGTTTTAGGGATATGGCAAAATGTCGGCTGGGGTACGATCATATACCTGGCTGCTATTGCCGGTATAAACCAGGAGCTATATGAAGCAGCGGTTGTTGATGGTGCCAGCAGACTTCGGAAAATCTGGCATATTACATTGCCTGGGTTAAAGCCGACCATTATTATCCTGCTGATCCTGCAGATGGGCAGAATGCTGCAGATAGGATTCGACAGGCCATATGTTATAGGCAATAACTTTGTAATGCAGTATGCGGACGTTATCAGTACCTTTGTATATAGAATAGGGCTGAAATCCTTCCAATTTACTATCGCGACGGCAGTAGGACTTTTCCAGTCGGTGGTAGGTCTTATATTCCTGCTGGTAACCAATTATATTGCAGATAAAGTGGGAGAACAGGGAATTTGGTAATATTCTTGATTTTTCAGGAGGTAGACGGATGAAAACCGGTACGCAGGACAGAGTATTTGATTCGACGATCAATTTGGTCATCGCAGTGACTTCTTTATTATGTTTATTACCGCTGTTATACATATTATCAGTTTCACTCAGCTCGAGTGATGCCATCGCTGCAAGGCAGGTACTGATATTACCGGTAGGGATCACATTGGAATCCTACCTGGCTGTTTTTGCAGATAGCTCCATGATCGGGTCCATGATTTTTACCGTCTGGCTGACAGCTGCATGTACGGTGCTTAGTATAATAATGACCATTCTGGCGGCATATCCTCTGACAAAGAAAAAGCTGAAGGGAAGAAATTTCTTTCTGGTAGTCATTGTCATAACCATGTATTTCGGCGGCGGCATGATACCGGAGTATATCCTGGTAAAAAGCCTGAACATGATTGATACGCCCTGGGCGCTTATGGTGCCGTACTGTTTAAGCGCATTTAATATGATCATACTTAAAACCTTCTTTACAAATCTGCCTGAAAGTCTCGAGGAGTCTGCGTATCTGGATGGTGC
>JAEZMC010000185.1 GCA_023435805.1 Bacillota bacterium
AACCATGGGTAGTGGGAGACCATGAATACTATGTTACGGCCAGTATCGGAATATCCGTCTACCCGAATGACGGTTCTGATTTTCAGGTACTGATGAAGAATGCGGATTCAGCGATGTACAGAGCAAAGGAAACGGGGAAGAACAATTATCAGATATATACCCCGGAGCTGAATGAACGGATCATGGAACGGATGGAAATTGAGAATCATTTGAGGAAAGCGGTAGACCGGAACGAATTCATGCTTTTTTATCAGCCGCAGATTGATTTGCATACGGGCAGGATCATCAGCATGGAAGCGCTGATCCGCTGGTGGAACCCGACACTCGGCTGGGTTTTGCCGGACGTATTCATACATATCGCCGAAGAAACAAGCCTGATCAATATGATCGGTGAATGGGTCTTGAGGACGGCCTGCAATCAGCTGGCACGCTGGCATGCGGAGGGGAACGACGGCCTGAGGATATCTGTCAATCTGTCGGTGAGGCAGTTCCAGGAGCGAAATCTTGTGGAACTGATCAGCTCAATCATGAACGAGACTGAGATCAAGCCGGAATGGCTGGAGCTTGAAATAACAGAAAGCGTGGCCATGAATGACCTTGATTATACCATATCCATCCTTCAAAGATTGAAGGAAATGGGGATAGGGATATCGCTGGACGACTTCGGAACAGGCTATTCATCGTTAAATTACCTGAAGCTGCTTCCTATAAACAATATTAAAATGGATAAAACGTTTGTACAGGATATACTAAAAAATCCGAAACAGTCTCAAATAGCGAAGGCGCTCATTACATTGGCACACAATATGAATATGACCGTAACAGCGGAGGGAGTCGAGACTGAGAGTCAGCTTACATTCCTGAAGAATGAGCACTGCGATGTCGTACAGGGGTTCCTGTTCAGTTCTCCCAAAACTGCCGATGAACTGGAGCACATTATTAATAGAGCCTTCTGGTAATGGAGACTGTGGCCATCATGCATTTTAGACAAGGCGTTAGGGAAACGTCACATTCATCTATGACCAATTCCCGCAGGAGATGTTTTTAGCGCCAAGATAAGCGGCAAATCGTTTGACACAAGCTTCCAGCTCCCTCTGCAGGGCTTTTGTCTGCCTGACTCCTTTTTCCCACCACCAGTTTTGTATGAAAAATGTACCGGTCTTTTTGTCAAAACCGGGCTCAAAACGGGCAACAAACCGATCTCCGTACAGCACCGGTAAAACATAATAGCCATAAGTTCTCAGTGCTTGCGGCTTGTATACCTCCCAGCGGTAATCAAAGCCGAACAGCTCGCTGACAAGGCGGCGGTCCCAGAGCAGATTGTCAAGCGGAGCGAGGAATCTTGCACGGGGAGCGGGTGCGCTTTTTGATGCGGATTGTAATACAGCGTCCAGCAAGGGCATATGTTCAGTCTTCATATACATCGGGACGCTTATGCCTTCCACGTTGACTTCCGCAAGCTTGCCGGAAGCCAACAGCCCCTGTATGCTCTCTGTGCGCTCGGCTGTTTTCGTATCGGGTATTTCCAGCCAGGCATCTCCGGGCTTTGACCAAAGCAAACCGACGCCGCCTATTCTCCGGGCAATACGCCAATCCCGGTACTGCTCAAAGGTCTCGTTCGGATCGGGTGCTTCCAGCAGATCCTTCGGAAGGTGTCGTTCTGCAAAATCGTATACTTTTCTTGTATGGACCTTGTGATGAATGATCAGCTCGCCCCAGAGTGCCATGCTTTCAAGCGCGGCTCTTGAGACACGGGTGGGGCCCCAGGGCCAGTTGATTGTTTGGTCGAATTCCAAATCAATGGAGGAAAGCGGGCCCCGTCGGCGTATTTCTTCCCGTATCAGCGGCAGATAAGGCGTGATAGGCTCGTCCTGACCGCCCTGTTTTTTCAGGCTGGAAGCCCTATATCTGCTGAAATAAGGCCAATCGGCCGTCAGGTATATGGACATCACCTTGTCCCAGCCATCCACAAGCAGTCGGTCTTTATAAAGCAATTCCCTGAGCATGGCAGGTTTAAAACCATCGATTCTGGACTGAAGGACCAGCTCCTGGTTGTGCCCTACAATATTCAACGGGTCATACTGGATGCAGCCCACCCGCGAAATATATGACAAAATGCCTTCTTTTCCCCTGAGTCTTCCGGTACTGTCAAGACCATGGTAGGAGAGCATAAAACGACGCGCCTGTTCCTTAGTCAGCTGTATGTTGCTCATGTAAAAACCTCGAAATAATAAATTCCGCCTGGCACGGCAGTAAATATAACCACCCTGGTATCAGCTTGCGATCTATTTACAACCATTATACAGGAACATATGTTCTGACACAAGTGTAATTTATATGAATAGAGTCACGTATGCCGGCCTTTGCACAAATAAAAGACGACAGGCAACATTTCGCCTGCCGTCCTGTTGGCCTGCCGTACCGGACTAATTTTTCATTTCAGTCGGGCTGACGCCGGCACCTTTTTCTGTCGGGCTGACGCCTGCGCCTTTTTCAGTCGGACCAACATTGGCACCTTTTGCGGCATTTTCAAAAACCGGTTTTTGCATGTAAAAGGCTTTCTGCGCCAGCTTATCCTGTACAATGCGCAGCGCCTCGCCAAAACGCTGGAAGTGCACGATTTCACGTTCTCTCAGGAAACGGAGAGGATCGATGACGTCAGGGTCGTCCGCCAGATTGATCAGGTTTTCATATGTCGCACGCGCCTTTTGCTCTGCAGCCAGATCTTCAGTAAGGTCGGCGATGGGATCGCCCTTGGATTGGATATATGCCGCGGTGAAAGGTACGCCTGATGCGCTTACCGGATAAACCGCGTGGTCATGGTCCGAATAGTATGCTCCAAGGCCTTCCTTTTCAAGCACCTTTGCAGGAACGCCCCTGCACAGCTGGTATACCATGGAACCGACCATTTCCAGGTGCGCCAGTTCTTCTGTACCTATGTCGTTGAGTGTGGCCTTGGCTACAACAACGAAATGACTATAGGCAGAATGATTTAAATGAAATTTTTTCCTGTGAACTTTTCAAGTTGTTTATTCGTATTACCATAAAGGGAAAAATAGTATATAATCGTATCAAGTACTGCCAAGGAGATGAAATATGGGGGAATACTTGATCGATGAGGCTCGTAGAGGCAACAGGCAATCGCTTGCGAGGCTTTTGTATGAAAATTATGATATGGTATTCAAGTACCTGATCAAATTTACTTTAAACAAAAGTCTGGCAGAAGACCTTGTACAGGAAACCATGGTTCGTGCGATTGAGAAATTTGAGCTGTTTGACGACAGAAAAGCCAAGTTTTCGACCTGGCTGATAGCAATAGCACAAAACCTTTACCTGGACAACATAAGAAAAAAGAAAAGGGAAAGCCGGCATATTGAAAAGGAAATCCAGCTGGATGAGCTTTATGATCTGCCGTTGGAGCATGATGAAGATTGGGACCGTGTACTGGAATCACTTTCCGCGCTGTCCGACGAAAGCAGGTTTCCTCTGGTGTTAAAGCACTATTACGGATATTCTCTTGAAGAAATTGCAAGGCTCATGTCGATTCCTCTTGGGACTGTAAAATCAAGAATACATAATGCAATCAAAAATATCAGAAAGGAGCTGGAGCAAAGTGCACGACAATGAAGAAAAAGTGTTGAATAAAATGAAGGAAAGCCTGGATTTTCTTGATACTGCCGTAGAGTCAAAAAAGCCTGATTTTTTAAAATTCGTCGAATTGGTCAATGAGGTTGAGGAAAGGAAGGAATACCGTAAAAACCGCCAGTTTCTGATATTCCTGGCAATAGCCATTGCAGTCATTACCTTTGAGATTTACTCCTTTAGCAGGTCCATAATGTTTTTTGCCGTATTTCAGGCAGCAGCACTAGCGTTTATAGTTCCGGCAGTCATAGTTTACATTTATAGAAATAACAGAAAGGTGACTGGTTGATGCAGCAACAACTTCAGCTATATCAATGGATTATATTAGGCATTCTTATTTTATCACAAAGCATCTGGCTTTTCCAGGATGCTCAAAAGCAAAGGGCAAATCCCTGGTTTTGGGGCATATTGGGGCTGATAAACATCCCTACCCCTCTTTTGCTCTATCTGATTTTCGCAAGAAAGATATTTAAGAAAAAGTAATTTTTGCATCCAAATGAACTTCTTGAACCTCCTGTTCGTAATAACTGTGAAATAATAACGCAGGTGTTGCAAACAGGAGGTTTTTCTAGTGTATTGCAATATTTCCTCCTGGAATGGCATAACATGTACAGACTTATAAATATACAAGTGTGCCAGCATGGCTTTAGCAGCAGAATGATAAAAAATATGCAATTAAATAAACTAATTTGAACTTTTCATATGAACGTGACGTATTAGCTTTAAAGAATACAATTGTGAAAAATAAAACATTGATTGGAAGGGATTTGTATGAACGCTGTAGAGACATTCAACTTGAAAAAATCATATGACGGCAATAAAAATGCTTTACAGGAAACCAGTATTTCTATTGGTCAAGGCGAGATTTTTGGATTTTTGGGTCCCAACGGGGCAGGGAAGACTACAACCATCAGGCTGCTGAACGGTATCCTTGAGCCGACAGGAGGAAGAGCCACGGTAATGGGAAAGGATATTGCAAAAGACCTGTCCGATATCCATAAGATTTGCGGAGTTATGACTGAAACTGCTTATATGTATGAGAATCTGAGTGGTTTGGATAATCTGAAGTTCTTTGGGAGCCTTCATGGAATGACAAATACTGCAGTCAAGGAACACAGCCTTGCATTGCTCAAAACACTGGAATTGACAGATGCCAAGGATCGAAAGGTCAAAGCTTACAGTACAGGGATGAAAAGACGTCTTTCACTGGCGCGTGCGTTGCTGCACAATCCAAAGATCCTGTTCCTTGATGAACCTACATCCGGATTGGACCCTGAGGCGGCGATGAATGTAACTAGAATGATCAAGCAATTATCCAGCGAACATGGTGTGACCGTTTTTCTTTGCACCCATCAGTTAAAATATGCTGAAGAGATTTGCACGCTTTATGGGTTTATACATGAGGGAAAAATGCTTGGGATGGGTACCTTTGATGAATTGCTTGAACAGAAGAACAGCAGCAGATACATTGAGATTCGGGGTGATGAGCTGCCTGAAATGAGGAATTCGGCATTGACCAGGGAGGGAAGGCTCAGGATACCGATCAAAAAGGATGGCGATGTGACCAGGATTCTTCAGGAGATTTTGTCAAGAGGCGGAAAGGTCTACGAAGCACGACAAGTCCAATGGAATCTCGAAGATCTTTATTTCAGCTTTCAGAAAGGAGCAAATCAATGAAAAACGTACAAAAAGCAATGATTATCAAAGATATAAAAGAAATTGTCGGAAGCAGTCAAATACTTATTCCCATGATTATCGTACCGGCTATCATGATGCTGGTTTTGCCTTTGGGTCTTGTGATCGGAGCCAGGTATGGTGTATCTGGAATTAATGGGATGGACTTGTTGATGAAAATATTAGGCAGCAAATTTGATGGGCTCAGCAATTCCCAGTTGATTTTTGAACTGGGCCTCAATTTTATGTTTCCGGTCTTCTTTCTCCTGATCCCGATCATGGCATCCAGTATAATCGGAGCAAGCAGCTTTGTCGGCGAGAAGGAGCATAAAACCATGGAATCCCTGCTTTATACGCCAATCAGTATTAATGAGCTGTTTTTTGCAAAGGTTGTTGGCACGGCAGTACCGGCCCTTGCCATTACACTGCTTTCAGCGGTTATTTTCGGAGTTGTAATGAATATAGGAGGGTTTATTTATTTTGGGAGTATGGTTTTTCCGAACCTCAAGTGGCTAATTCTGATATTCTGGGTTGCACCAGCCGTAACCATACTGGCTATATATTTTATGGTGTTGGTATCGGCAAAAGCCAATACGTTTCAGGAAGCCCAACAAATGAGCGTTTTTATCATTCTACCTGTCATATTCCTGCTGATCGGTCAGATGACCGGATTGTTTATATTGGACGAGTGGGTGCTTGGGTTGAGCGGAGCGGTTTTATTTGCGGTTGATTATATTTTAATGCGGATATCGGCTGCAAGGTTTGTTCCTGAAAAGTTAATCTGATTGAATGAGCCTGTGAATAAACACTGTAAAATGGGCCTCCTATGATAAATGTTACATCATGGGAGGCTATTTTATTGGCTTAAGGACGAGAGTGTCCGGGAGTAAAATCCTATTATTTTAATATGGTACAAAAAACACAAAAGTAAAATAGTATGAATCAGAGAAATGGGGTATGTGGTGGTCAAATGCTGAAAGGGAGGCAGTTTTACTTATTAAGAAAAGGGAAGAACATGACAAGGGATCAACTTGGTGAAATACTAAACATAACCTATAATGAAGTCACAATATACGAAAATGGAATCCGCGAGATACCTGATGATCTTTATCAAAAATGGTTTGAAACGATGAAATAATTCTTCGGATTTTTCAAACCCATGCATAATTAATAGTATGGCATAGGTTCTTTAATGATATGGGTGAAGTATGAAATGTGTGGCTTATTGCAGGGTGTCAAAAGATACGGAGGATCAAATAAATTCCCTTGAGAACCAAATAAAGCATTATTCGGAATTATTCAAAAAAGAAGGGTATCAAGGGGCGGAATATGGCATGTACTATTCGAGAGATGGAAAAGAGGAGATCACAAAATACATACCCTCCATTTTTGCTGATGAAGGAATCAGCGGAACAAAGCTAAAAAACAGAGAAGCCTTCAAATATATGCTCACATGCGCTTATAAAAAAGAATTTGATATTATTTATGTAAAAAATATTCAACGGTGGGCAAGGAATGTTGTAGACGGGGCAGAAGTATTAAAAAAATTAAAAGTAATGGGGATACGGGTTATTTTTGAAGATGGAAACATCAATAATTTTGATCATGAAATGACCATTAACATTCTGCTTTCAACAGCACAGGAAGAATCCAGATCAAAGAGCGAAGCGGTCAAATTTGGCATCAGGAAAGCTCAGCAAGCGGGAATATGGACCAGCGCATCACCGTATGGCTATTCTGTGCATAATGGAAAATTGGAAATCAACCATGAGCAGGCGGAAGTTGTTTATGAAATATTTGAACTGTACCATAGTGGCTGGGGAGGTACAAAAATCTGCAAATATCTGAATGAGAAAAATATACCAACTCAGAAAGGCCGTAGATGGGCGCAGAAGCAGATATATGCATTATTAAGGAATAAGATATATACCGGCCGGCAAATTACCCATACCGTTCAAAATACAGATATCAATGTGGATAGAGTAACCCATCAAGACGGAGAAAAGGTCTATAATTATAGGAGCAGAAAGCCGGTAGATGAATCAGATTGGATTAGAGCGGAAAATGAGGAATTAAGAATCATTCCTGACGATTTATTTAACGAAGTGCAGGAAGATCATAACAAACGCGCAGAGATGAATGCCAGGGGCAATAGGCCAAGTATGGCGCATATTTTCAGTAACTTGATTTACTGCCAACATTGTGGACGGTCAATGAGACGTAAAAACATATTTGGTTGGAAGCGGAAAGATGGCACAAGAAATATTGGAATTGCATGGGTATGTGCAAATCATGATATATTCCATGACAGCATATGCAGGTATAGAAATTCATGGCATGAATCGAATTTGATAGAAAAGGTGAAAGGTGAAATCCTTCAAGTAAAGAATGAACAAGACGAATGGAAAATCAAATTTCAAGAATAGAAGCCGAACGGCTCGTATCATTTACAAACTCTTCTAACCCTCTATTTATTTTTGGTGCTGTTTCGATTGGCTTTTTCCACAACACTGCACTCGGAATTGTTTTAGCAATTGCACATTATTTAGGAAACGTGTTTGTGGGATTGATTATGCGTTTTTATGGCAAGGAGAATAC
>JAEZMC010000206.1 GCA_023435805.1 Bacillota bacterium
TAAGAGAACCGTCAGTGGTTGCGATTAATAAAAATACACGTTCCATTCTTGCGGTGGGCGATGATGCCAAAAGCATGATTGGGAGGACCCCGGGCGACATTATAGCCATCAGGCCTATGAAAGACGGCGTAATAGCTGATTTTGACATTACACAGAGCATGTTGAAATACTTCATCAAGCGGGCCATCAGCGGCAACTTTATGTCAAAACCAAGAGTTGTCATATGCGTGCCATCGGGCGTGACAGAGGTTGAAAAGAGGGCGGTGGAAGAGGCAACTCTCCAGGCGGGGGCAAAAGAGGCCTACCTGATCGAGGAGCCTATGGCTGCCGCAATCGGGGCGAACCTTCCCGTTGAGGAGCCTACCGGCAGCATGATCGTCGATATAGGAGGGGGTACGAGTGAAGTTGCCGTTATTTCCCTTGGCGGTATTGTCACCAGCAAGTCATTGAGAATTGCAGGGGACGAATTCGACGAATCGATCGTGCATTACGTCAAAAAAGAATACAGCCTCATGATTGGCGAACGATCGGCGGAACAGATCAAGGTGACCATCGGCAACGCCTATCCAAAGCCGAAGGAGGAATACATGGAGGTAAGAGGCAGGGATCTGATTACGGGACTGCCCAAAAACATTTCCATATCCTCCAGCGAAATCAACGAGGCTTTGAAAGAACCGATCAATGCCATCGTTGACTCTATTAAATATACGTTGGAGAAAACACCGCCGGAGCTGGCGTCGGATATAATGGATAAAGGTATCATGCTGGCTGGCGGAGGCGCCCTTCTGAGTGGATTGGACAAGCTGATCAAGCAGGAAACCGGTATGCCGGTTACAGTGGCCGAAACGCCGCTGGACTGCGTGGCAATTGGCGCAGGCAAAGTGCTTGATGAAATCGAAACGCTGAAAAGGGTGCTGATATCACCCAGGAAATTGAGATAGAGAGGAGACAGTTCCTTTGCTGCGTTTTTTTAGAAGCAAATGGTTTATCGTGTCTTTGGTTACCATCGTAATTTTAGTTGTTATGGGGGTTTCTGCAAACAAAAACAGCCGGATCAACTGGCTGAACAATATCATCAGCGTGCCTCTGTCGCCGGTTCAGAGCTTTTTTACGTCGGTTGGGCGGAAGGTGGAGGACGGGTTGTCTTTCTTTAAGGATATGGAAGCGGTAAAAAAAGAGAATGAGATGCTTCGGACCCAGGTTACCGAACTGCAGACAAAGAACAGGGAGCTTGCCGCGCTTGAAACGAAAAATGAGGAACTGCGGCGCGCCTTGAGCCTGAAGCAACAGTTCGGGGACTATACCTTTGCGGGTGCGAATATCATTGCGATCGACCCCGATAACTGGTTTAATGTTTTTAAAATTGATATCGGGAGCCGTGAAGGTGTTCAAATTGACAGCCCTGTAATAACAAGCGCAAAAGGATTGGTTGGCCGGGTGATGTCCACTGACATTACCTCATCGAAGGTTTTGACGATTATAGACGAGGAAAGCGCCGTTTCCGGCTGGATTTCGAAAACAGGCGGTGGACATGCCATAGTCAGAGGAGACATGATCCTTAAGGAAAAAGGTCTGTGCAAAATGGATTATATTCCGCTCGAAGTGGATGTTGAAGTCGGGGATGTGATTGAAACTTCGGGCCTGGGCGGTATATATCCAAAAGGCATCGTCATCGGGCGTGTGATAGAAGTCAGGAAAACCAACAGTGAGATGGACAGATATGCCATTATTCAACCGGAGGCAGACTTTAAACGACTGGAAGAGATATATGTTCTGAAAAGCAACATCACACGGGAAACAGGCAGTGCTGAAAAATGAAACAAAAAATATTATTTTATTTCTTCTTCATATTGCTGTTCCTGGTGCTGCAGACAACGCTGCTGGATTACGCTGCTATCTACGGCATCAAACCCAATGTGCTCATTGTATTTGTCATTGTAGCCGCACTGGTACGCGGGAATGTTGAGGGCGGAGTGGTAGGCTTCCTTGCCGGGCTGGCTGCGGATATGCTGTTTGGCGGCGTACTGGGTTTTTATGCCCTGCTCGGGCTTTATCTGGGCATCGCGGCAGGATCCACAAACCGGCGGCTATTCAGGGAAAATCTGCTGGTTGTACTGTTTTTCACCTTTGTGTATTCTGTTGTATATGAAACGGCTGTTTATTTTTTGAATACGATTATGAGCGGCAACATACAGCTGCTGTATGCCCTTACAAGGGTCATATTCCCGGAAGCGGTGTATAATTGCGCGGTTGCCGTTATTATTTACTGGTTGATGATCAAGGCAGACAGGCGGTTTTCACAAACCGTGAAGTCAGCGCGAAAGTATTGATCCGCGCGGCGTAATGAGGTGATGGTCATGATGGAAAAACTGAAAAACCGATATCTGATACTGAGCCTGGGCTTTATTGTCTTTGGCTTTATTATACTATTCCGCCTTTTTAACCTGCAGATAGTCGAGGGTGAAAAATACAATATCGACTCACAGAAACGAGTCCTGAAGGAAAGTGTTATTGAAGCAGCCAGAGGTAAGATTCTGGACCGCAATGGCGTACCGATCGCAATCAACAAGCAGGGCTATGCGGTACATATCGTAAAAACGGGTATCTCAACGGAAGAGCTCAATGACATGCTGCTCAAGCTTGCCGGCATACTGGAAAAGAACGGTGCAAGCTATACGGATAGTCTGTCAAAATACCTGACCTTTAATCCGATCACCTTCAA
>JAEZMC010000308.1 GCA_023435805.1 Bacillota bacterium
GGTGAGGACGGCTTTAATGCTGAAGACGTAAAAATATACCAGCGTGAATTGCAGCGATTGGAGCTCTCTTTGAAAAACGCCGCTGTCCCGGAAGGCGGGTGCCTCATTGCAGCTATGCATTTCCCGATTTTTAACTCCAGGGGTGTTTTTTCAGGTTTTTTGGATATAATGCAAAAATATAACGTGCAGCTTTGTATTTACGGGCATCTTCATGGAGAAGCCCACAGGTATGCCATCGAGGGTAAGGTAAAAGGTATTGAATTCAGGCTCGTGGCCGCAGACCGCACCGGTTTCAGACCTGTCAGGCTCCTATAGCACGGCAAATGGTTTTCGGTCAACATTTAGGCTAAAATAGGCATTTATATTGGCTTTACGAAAACGAATGTGTTATAATATAAAATTGTAAATCAAGAGGCGGTAAGCTGCAATCAAGTTGGCCGCACTTGTATGAATAATAGCCGTAGTAAATTCGGAACGAAAATATGGGAGGTTTTAAAATCAGATGCAGGTAAAAGTAGATAGTATAGGAAAAAACTTAGTTCAACTCGAAATAGAGGTTGATGCTGAAAAATTTGAACAGGGCCTTCAGAAAGCTTTTTTGAAGAATTCGAACAAGTTCAATATACCGGGTTTCAGGAGAGGCAAAGCCCCCAGATACATGGTTGAAAAGTTCTACGGCGAACAGGTGCTGTATGAAGATGCCATCAACGTGATCTGCCCTGATGCTTATGATCTCGCAGTGGAAGAAAATGACCTGCATCCGGTGGACAGGCCTGAAATTGATATCAAACAGATCGGCAAGGGCCAAACCTTCATATTCACTGCAAAAGTCACTGTCAAGCCTGAAGTGGAGCTGGGAGAATACAAAGGCGTTGAGGTTCAGAAGGCGAGTGCGCTGGTTACCGATGAGGATGTGGAAAAGGAAATAGAAAAGGTGCTGGATAAGAATGCCAGACTTGTTACCATAGAAGACAGGCCGGTTGCTTCCGGCGATACGACAATTATTGACTTTGAAGGCTTTGTGGACGGAGAGGCCTTCGAAGGAGGAAAAGGGACGGACTACAATCTGGTCATCGGCTCGGGTACGTTTATTCCCGGATTTGAGGATCAGCTCATCGGCGCAGTAATCGGTGAGGAAAAGGATGTTAACGTATCCTTCCCCGAGGATTACGGCAAAGCGGAATTGGCAGGAAAACCTGCGCTTTTCAAAGTAACGGTCAAGGAAATCAAGGTGAAGGAGCTTCCTGTACTCGATGATGAATTCGCGAAGGATGTCAGCGAGTTTGACACGCTGGAGGATTACAAAGCCGACCTGCGCAAAAAGCTGGTTGATCAGGCCGAGCACAAAGCCCATCATGAAAATGAGGACAACGTGGTTAAAAAAGTTGTAGAAAACGCAACAGTAGATATTCCTCCCGTTATGGTGCAAAAACGCGTAGACGACCTGGTGTATGATTTTGCCATGAGATTGCGCTACCAGGGGCTTGAGCTGGAAAAGTACCTCGAGATCATGGGTATGGACATGAATACGTTCAGAGACCAGTTCTCCAAGAGGGCGGAGCAGGAAGTCAAAACCCAGCTGGTTATTGAGAAAATAGGTGTCGCAGAAGGTATCGTACCTTCGGATGAGGACACAAACGAAGAAATCAAAAAGCTGGCTGAAAGTTACAAGCAGAGCGAGGAAGATTTCAGGCAACATTTGAAAGCAGATGATATAGAATATATCAGAAGCAATTTGGTTGCCAGAAAGACTGTTGATTTCCTGGTCGAAAACGCAAAGCTGTCCTGATAAGACTCGGGTGAAATGTTACTACCGCTTCTTTTGCAGGAAATGAAGCGGCTAGTCCCCGGCAATTTCCTGTAATGAAATTGTCCGGCATGTTCACAGGAAAAGATAAGCGCAAGTTATATTTTAACGACGCCGAAGCAGTTTATTTTACGATTTATGTGGGAAACAATAAAGAAGCCAGAACAAATGATTGTTTTGACCGTATAATAGTAAAAATATAAATAGGGAGGAATATTATGAGCTTGGTACCGATAGTAGTTGAACAGACAAACAGAGGAGAACGTTCTTATGATATTTTCTCCATGCTACTCAAGGAAAGAATCATCATGCTGAGTGATGAGGTGAATGATGTGACAGCCAGCCTTGTTGTCGCACAGATGCTTTACCTTGATTCAGTTGATCCGGACAAGGATATCCAATTGTACATTAACAGCCCAGGGGGTTCTGTTACATCCGGATTTGCCATATATGATACAATGCAGCACGTAAAAGCTGATGTCCAAACCATTTGTGTGGGTATGGCGGCAAGCATGGGGGCGTTTCTTCTGGCAGCAGGTGCAAAGGGTAAAAGATTTGCACTGCCCAACAGTGAAATTATGATTCATCAGCCATTGGGCGGAGCGCAGGGCCAGGTGACTGACCTTAAAATACGTACTGAATGGTATATGAAAACCAAGAATAAATTGAATACCATTTTAAGTGAAAGAACCGGACAGCCCCTTGAAAAAATTGAAAGGGATGTTGAAAGGGACTTCTTTATGTCAGCAGAGGAAGCGAAAGCATACGGCCTCGTTGACGAAATCATGATCAGAAAGAAATAGACGGGGTGGAAGCATGTCCAGATATGATGAGAAGAAGCAGTTAAAATGCTCCTTCTGCGGCAAGACACAGGAACAGGTTAAAAGGCTGGTTGCAGGACCGGGTGTATATATTTGCGATGAATGTATCGAGCTTTGTTCCGAGATAATAGAAGAAGAGTTTGAGGAAACAAAAGCCGATGCGGAACTCAACGATATTCCAAAGCCGAAGGATATCAAGGCTATATTGGACCAGTATGTCATTGGTCAGGAAACAGCCAAGAAGTCATTGTCGGTAGCGGTTTACAACCATTACAAGCGAATCAACACCGATATGAAAACCAGTGACGTGGAGATTCAAAAGAGCAATATTGTCATGCTTGGCCCCACCGGTTCAGGAAAGACTTTGCTTGCCCAAACCCTTGCAAAAGTACTCAATGTGCCTTTTGCCATTGCGGATGCCACTTCGTTGACAGAGGCCGGCTACGTGGGCGAGGATGTGGAGAACATACTGCTGAAGCTGATACAAGCTGCGGATTATGATATTGAGCGAGCAGAAAAGGGTATCATCTATATTGATGAAATTGACAAAATCGCCCGGAAGTCCGAGAATCCCTCCATCACAAGGGATGTCAGCGGAGAAGGCGTACAGCAGGCATTGCTTAAAATTCTCGAAGGTACGACTGCTTCCGTTCCGCCCCAGGGAGGAAGGAAGCATCCCCATCAGGAATTTATCCAGATTGATACAACCAACATTCTGTTTATATGCGGAGGCGCGTTCGACGGAATAGACAAGATCATACAGAACAGGGTGGGTACCAGGGCTATCGGCTTTGGTGCGAAAGTGGAAAGCAAAAAGGACAAGGATATCGGTGAAATTTTATCGCATATTCTTCCCCAGGATCTTCTCAAATTCGGACTGATACCGGAATTTGTCGGCAGGCTTCCGGTCATTGTGACGTTGGGCTCCCTTGACAGACAGGCGCTGGTACAGATCCTGACCGAGCCGAAAAATGCCTTGGTCAAGCAGTATCAGAAGCTGTTTGAAATGGATGACGCATTGCTGGAATTTGAAGCCGAAGCACTGAATGCCATAGCTGACAAGGCATTGGCGCGCAATACGGGTGCGAGGGGTTTGAGAGCAATTATTGAAGAGATCATGCTGGATGTCATGTACGACATCCCTTCATCAAACAATGTGGAGAAGTGCATTGTCACCAAGGATACGGTTGAAACGCACAACAATCCGCAGCTGGTGATCAATGAGAACAGGAAGCCGCTCAAAAAGACAAGCGGTAAAAAGTCCAGAGTGAAAAAAGAATCGGCATCGTAGAATAAAGAATAATAAGGGTATTCCCGGCTGCGAAAGCGAGTGGCGCCAGGGGATACCCTTTTTTGCGCGGCTTTGTTTTATCGCCGAAGTGCAGGTGGCTTCGCAATTGTCTTAACATTTCTCCAACTTGTATATTACCGGATAAATTCATCCATAACGTTAATACTATATAGGAATGATTTTTTATTTATTTACCGGTAAACGGCATAAGGAGGAGACGGAATGCTAACCAGCACCTTTCTGATTATTCAGTTTTTCTTTTCGATCATCATCGGGCTATATTTTCTTAACCTTCTGAAATCACAGCAGGGTAATAAAAGCGCAATAGAGAAGGAATCACGAAAGGAACTGGAAAAGCTGCGCAGGCTTAAAGAGATAAAATTAACCGAACCACTTTCTGAAAAGACCAGACCAGCTGCTCTGAAGGACATCATCGGCCAGGAGCAGGGGCTGAAAGCACTAAGAGCGGCACTGTGCGGTCCAAATCCTCAGCATGTGATCATCTACGGCCCTCCCGGCATCGGGAAAACCGCCGCTGCAAGGGTCATACTCGAAGAAGCCAGACAGGCGCCCATTTCTCCGTTTAAAAAGGAAGCCAGATTTGTGGAGGTGGATGCGACCATACTGCGTTTTGATGAACGCGGGATTGCCGATCCGCTGATCGGCTCGGTCCATGACCCCATTTACCAGGGAGCTGGAGCATACGGCGTCGCAGGCATTCCGCAGCCGAAGCCCGGCGCTGTGACAAAGGCGCACGGCGGCATCCTTTTCGTGGATGAAATAGGCGAGCTTCACCCGATTCAGATGAACAAGCTGCTGAAGGTGCTGGAGGACCGCAAGGTATTTCTCGAAAGCGCATATTACAGTTCCGAGGATTCAAACATACCAGCGCACATACATGAAATTTTCCAGAAGGGGCTGCCGGCCGACTTCAGGCTGGTAGGCGCTACAACGCGGTCGGCTGACGATCTGCCGCCCGCTCTGCGATCGAGGTGCGTCGAGATATATTTCAGGCCGCTGCTCGCAGACGAAATCGCCGTTATTGCGCGCAACGCGGCAGTAAGAGGCGGTTTCCGGGTGGAGGATGGAACAGAAGAGCTGATTGCCAGATATGCGCAAAATGGCAGGGATGCAGTGAATATCATACAGATCGCGGGTGGTGTGGTTCAGGTGGAAGGACGGAATATGATTACCCGCAAGGATGTGGAATGGGTGGTGGAATTCGGACACTACAGCCCAAGGATCGACAAGAAGATCAGCCCGCAGGAGAAACAGGTGGGCTGCATGAACGGTCTGGCTGTCTTCGGAAATGCGACGGGCATAGTGATAGATATAGAAGTATCCGCCATGAAAGCTGCCGCCGGCAAGGGTACCATCAAGGTAACCGGCATTGTTGAAGAAGAGGAGATGGACGGACGTGGTCAAAAGCTGAAGAAGACCAGCTCTGCCAAAGCCTCGGTGGAAAATGTACTTACTGTGCTTAAGAAGCTCCTCAATGTGGACGCCAAGGAATATGACATCCATCTTAATTTTCCCGGAGGCATCCCCATCGACGGCCCGTCTGCCGGTATTGCCATCGCTGCTGCGGTTTATTCGGCAGTTCTGAATATACCTGTCAGCAATGATATTGCCATGACGGGTGAACTGTCCATCAGAGGCCGGGTCAAGCCGGTGGGCGGGGTGGCCTCGAAGGTTGAAGCGGCCAAACTGGCCGGTATCAATAAGGTACTGATACCGAGGGAGAACTGGCAGGAAATGTTTTCGGACCTTGGAATAGAGGTTATACCTGTAGATGATATCTCGCAGGTTATTGCGCTGACCTTCGGCACCGAGACGGCCAGGCAGGAGGAAGCGCCGGTGCAGAAGCCGGTGGTACCGGTACTGGCGGCGTCACCCGCCATCGAAAAGAGCTTTTAAATACGCTTGCCCGTTTATATCGGAATAAATCGGCGTTTATCATAATATCCTATTGCGACAGTGTTATATGCAGCAGCGGAGTGCCGTCATCAGCGGAGGCTCAGCTGCTGTTTAAATAAACAGCGAATTCTTTTCTTCAAATATCATATTGGTCGTACGCGGGAAACCGGATTTAGCCGAATAGGACCGGAGGCTCCCGTGTTGTAGCCACAGGGGAATCTGTGGTGTACTCAAGCATATGAATATGGTAAAATGTTTGGTGGTAAATTTACCAGATTACTGACTTTGGAGGAAGGACGACGATGAAAAAAACAATCCCTGCCGTTGTGGGTGCACTGATTACTGTTGTAGCATTTCTGGCAACAGTTGATATTCAAAACCCGGAAAAACCACCAGTTACAGCCGGGAGCACATTTTCGGCAAGCGATGTGGATACAACTACAGCAACGGATTCCAATGGAGACCGGAAGGCCGGCGAAAGCCCTGTCAAGGTCACCGATACGGAGGGTATAGTGCCGGGAGGGTTTATCCAAGCAAGAATAACTAGAATTGTAGACGGTGATACGCTGGAAGCGTTATATCAAAATGAAGAATATAAAGTCAGGCTGCTTTGCGTGGATACGCCTGAAACGGTGAAAAGGGGCGTGGACGAACAGCCTTACGGCAAGAAGGCGACGGATGCTCTGGCTGAAATGACGCTTGACAAGGAAGTGACGCTGGTTTTTGAAAAGGACACCGAGGACCGCTATGACCGCCTCCTGGCGTACATTTTACTGGAGGATGGCACCTGCGTCAACACGGTTTTGGTGGAACGGGGCCTGGCAAGAGTGGACATCGTCCGCCCCAATAATGTACATAAGGACTATTTTTATGCTATCCAGGAAAAAGCCATAAAAGCAAAAAAAGGCTTCTGGTCGCTGCCAGAGGACAAAAGGCCGTTCATAAAGAATGAAAAAGGATATTATGTACCGCAGTACATCAAAGATGATGCGGCTTAATTGATGGAGTATATATTTGCGGAGGTTGTCAAATGGATATACTGCAGGCCATTATATACGGTATCGTACAGGGATTGGGAGAATTTCTTCCGATTTCAAGCACTGCGCATCTTGTTCTGGTACCGTGGCTTCTTGGATGGGAACATCCGGGGCTTGCATTTGATATCGCTCTGCATATGGGCACATTGTTTGCGGTGGTCATCTTTTTCTGGAGGGATTGGATCCGGCTGATAAAAGCAGGGTTGACCGATGTAAAATCGAAGGATGGCAAGCTCTTCTGGTTCATTGTGCTGGCCTGCATTCCAGGAGGCATATTCGGCGTGCTGTTTGAAAGCGAAGTGGAAACCACATTCCGCAATCCCTTGCTGATCGGTATGATGCTGATTGTGATGGGCATCTTCCTTTATGCGGCGGATAAGCTGTCCGCATCAAAAGTGGAGTTAAAGGATATAGGCTTCAAACGGAGCTTTATGATAGGTGTATCGCAGGCGCTGGCCATGATACCAGGGGTGTCGCGCTCCGGTATCACCATGGCCACAGGCAGGGCTTTCGAGCTCAACAGGGAAGACGCGGCAAGATTTACCTTCCTGCTTTCGACGCCATTCATTTTTCTGAGCGGTGTCTACAATGCGAAGGATCTGGTAAGCGTACCGATCGATACCGTACCGTTTATCTGTGCAATAGTGACATCGGCAATCGTAGGTGCGCTGAGCATCAAATTTATATTGAACTACCTGAAAAAGAAAGGCTTTGGTATATTTGTCATATACCGCATCATCCTGGGCACCGTTGTCATTGCCGTCGCGCTGCTGCGATGACCGGGTTGATACGCTGCTGCATGGTTTAGTGCATAGGACTAATGGACCATATGCATAGGACTATAGAACTAGTGGATATAGGCGTGGGGTAATATGTTTTTTGCTGGAATTATCTGATATAATACTAAAGAACATTAGCGTTTCTCCTATTTAGGGGCATGGAGCCAGACTCCATGTTTTTTTTTGCTTTTATTCATGCAGCCTTGTAAACCGTCGCTTTTTAGGCTATCATATGTAGGTGGACTGCAAGGAATGTGGTGCACGGGGACGGTTCTGGTGTGACATGGTGCACGGGGACGGTTCTGGTGTGACACACGGGGACGGTTCTGGTGTAAGGAGACGGGTACTTATTATGAGTGATACAAGGATACTGACTATCGAGACAAGCTGCGACGAAACCTCGGCCGCAGTAGTAGTGAATGGCCGTCATATACTTTCAAATGTGATTTCATCACAAATTGACCTGCACAAAAAGTTCGGCGGCGTGGTTCCCGAAATAGCGTCCCGCAAGCATGTCGAGCTGGTGCTGCCTGTCATCAACCAGGCATTGGAAGAAGCATCCGTCAAGCTGGAGCAGGTCGATGCGATAGGCGTCACGTATGGTCCGGGACTTGTTGGCGCTTTGCTTGTCGGGCTTTCGGCGGCCAAAGGACTGGCTTTTGCCACAGGGAAGCCGCTTGTGGGTGTTCATCATATTGAAGGCCACATTGCGGCCAACTACCTTGAAAATGAAAGCCTGGAGCCGCCTTTCGTATGTCTTGTAGCTTCCGGCGGGCATAGCCATATTGTATATGTTGCAGACTACAGCAGCTTTGAAATCATGGGCCAGACCCGGGACGACGCGGCGGGAGAAGCTTTTGATAAAATTGCGCGCGCATTGGGACTGGGATATCCGGGCGGTCCGCTGATCGATGCCGAAGCAGCGAAAGGGAACAGTAAGGAAATAGAATTTCCCAGGGTTTATTTTCATGACCGAAGTCTGGATTTCAGCTTTAGCGGACTGAAAACCGCAGTGCTTAATTATTTGAACGGAGCAGCACAAAAGGGAATGGAAATCAATATCCCGGATGTATGCGCCAGCTTTCAGCAGGCTGTCGTGGATGTGCTTGTCAACAATACCATGCAGGCAGCCGAACAAAAAAAGGTATCCCGAGTGGCACTTGCGGGCGGTGTGGCTGCCAATTCGCAATTGAGACGGAGTATGAAGGCTGCCGCCGAGCATTCCGGGATGAAAATGTATTATCCCAGACCTGTGCTTTGCACCGATAATGCAGCAATGATCGGCTCGGCTGCGTATTATGAATTAAAAAAAGGAAACACCTCAGGGCTCGAGCTCAATGCAATTCCCGGATTGAGACTGGCAAACCGTCAGCCTTAGTCACCCATTGTTATTTTGGTTTGTACATGCAGGAGTTGTCAAACCGTTCCGTAAAGCTGTGGATAACTTTTTATTATCCACAGCGTTCTGTCAAAATTTCAGGCAAAAAAAATTTCAGTAAATTATGGAAAAATAATACAAATGGCACAATTTGTCATAAACGCTGTAATTCTGCGGCATGATGTTCATGTACTTCCATAAATACATGAAACAAGGCCTTTCCGGGGTAGCGGCCTATTTGCAATAGGTAAAAAGTCCTATGTGAAATGTTAAAATGAAGGCTGTGAATATTGTGGAAATATGGCGGAAAGCTCGTAAAATGTAGGAATTTCTTGTGTGGATAAGAATGTGGATAGTGTGGATTACAGTTGTCGGAATTTGATATTTTTATTGGACGGGCAGAAGTTCATGGTATTCAGCACATGGCTAACAGGTCGAAATTGCTTCTATATTAAGGTAATTAAGCAGTTTTGACCCAGCCGGGCGAAGGCGCTATTTATTATTTGTATAGCTGGAATAGGTATCGAGTACCTTTTTTACATAAGACTGCGTTTCGGCATAGGGCGGAATGCCATTATATTTGGCAATGCTGCCGGGGCCGGCATTATAGGCTGCCAGAGCCAGCTCGAGATTGCCGTCGAATGCGACAAGCTGATCCTTCAGATATCTTGTGCCTCCGTCAATATTTTCACTGATGTCCCAGGGATTTTTTACACCCAGGGAATCGGCCGTACCCGGCATCAACTGCATCAGACCCTGCGCTCCCGCTGTGGAAATGGCGTATGGATTGAAATTGGATTCACGTTTGATGACGGCACGGATTAAATCCGCATCCACATGGTACTTTTGTGAACTCTCTGCTATGCTCATTTCTATAAGTTCATTTATTTTTGTTTTATCAAGTATATTGTTCAATTTTGCCGAGGCCAGAGAAAGACTTGCTCTCTGAAGAGAATCGGACCGATCGGTCCCTGTTGATACCGCTGCCGAAGTATCGCTCGTACCGTCACTCGTACCGTCCGGGTTAATATTGGCAGAAGCCGTATTCAGATACTTTTCAAAGGGAACATTGTCTGAAGCGCCCCGCATTTTCACGGGCACCCTGCTTTGTATTTCATCAAGCTTCTGTTGAAATATATCTGAAATGTTTGGTATCATCGCTTCCTCCATTGTAATATCTAAATAGTAACACAAATTTTTCAGCAATGAAAGAAAAACTCCTTCATCCTATTTATCGGAAAAAAGAGCGGCCGGCTTGAGTTTAATTGTTCTCATTCAGGAAATGCTTTTTTCTACCCTTCTGCAGAACTTGGAACAGGCGCTTTTGATTTCGCCATTGTAGTATCGGACTGTGAACAGCTGACAATATCCTATGGATGTGTCGGTTTCCGCTTCACCCCTTGAGTTTATGAAAAATTCGCACTCAATGCATTTGGATGTCCGCTCGGTAACCGACCAGACTTCGGATGTTCTTTGATACTTTGAACATAAATAATCCCGGGACACAACGCCCTTGATTTTACATAGAATATCCTTGTTGATGTTCATCTTCATCCCTCTGGCGCAATTGCTGCAGCTTTTAGCCTGCTTCATCCGTGACCCCCCGATAAAAATGCCCGCAATATTGTATATTTACTAACTTATTTTAGCACAATGGAATAAGCTGTGGCAAATAATGGGAAATACGTCCAGAGCCGGCAAAAGGGAAAATAATGTTTCATAATGCCCGCCACTGGGGTATAATTAGTACAAAAACAGGAGAAAAGTGCTGCATATGAATAAGCCTGTAGTTTTGCGCAGAAGATATATTCCATATGAAATAGTGGATATTTCCAGCGATGAGCTTATATTCAGGAGCAATGACCTGCTGGTGACAAAATGGACCTCCATCAAGCCGAGAGGGGATTTTTTCGGAGGAATATCTTTCACCTTCCTGGACAGAGGGTATAAGCTGGGCCGGTTTTATGACGCAAACGGAAGGTTCCTGTACTGGTATTGCGATATCATCGAGGTTTTATATGATCATCAGCTTGACACCTACACGGTCAATGACCTGCTGGTGGATATCAAAATCCTTCCGAATGGTGAAGTAAAGGTGCTGGATGCTGACGAACTGGCACAGGCAATCGAAGAAGGGCTGATCACAAACGCACAGGCTTGCAAAGCGTTGAAAACGCTGGACAGCCTGTTGAAGCTGATATACGACAGGAGCTTTCCTCCTGTGGAATGCGATGGCTACGAATATTGAGGGAGGGAATACATCACGGCAGGAAGCAGAAATTCGAGACCTGAAGAGAATCCCCTTGAGAATAACATGGAAAGCTATATTGATCTTCACACACATTCCACTGCATCGGATGGCAGCATGACGCCGGTAGAGCTTGTCAGACATGCGTTTGCAAAGGGGCTTGGGGCTCTGGCCATCACGGATCACGACACACTGAACGGTGCCGGACAGGCCGTCGCGGAGGGCAAACGGCTTGGCATCGAGGTAGTCCCGGGAGTGGAAATCAGCGTTTCATTCAACCCTGAAATGCATCTGCTGGGATATTTTTTAAGCGGAGAGTACAGCGCAATTCAGGACACTCTTGAAGACTTGCGAAGAAAAAGAGAAGAGCGAAATCCCAGGATCATTCAACGATTGAATGAGCTTGGGTTTGATATAACTTTGAGCGAAGCAAACGGTCTGGCTGCCGGTGGAAATACCGGAAGGCCGCATATCGCAAGGGTTTTGGTGAACAAAGGCTATGTGGCCAGCGTGGAGGAAGCCTTTGATAAATATCTGGCCAGCGGCAGGCCGGCTTACTTTAAAAAGGAAAAGCTGACGCCTGAGGAAGGTATCCATGAAATTGCAAAAGCAGGCGGTATACCCGTGCTTGCTCATCCGATCTATCTGGGCCTTGATGACATCCAGCTGGATCACCTGCTGGGGCATCTCAAGGAAGCCGGACTGAGGGGCATGGAGGCGCTTTACAGTGAGAATACGGAGAAACAGACAGCGGAGCTTCTTCGCCTGGCACAGAAGCACAAGCTGCTGGTGACGGGCGGCAGCGATTTCCACGGCAGCTTCAAGCCGCATATAGAAATAGGAAGCGGCAGGGGGGCGCTAAAGATACCGTATGCTTTATTATCCGCACTTAAACAGGCGTGAACGGTCTCTTCCTTGACTTGACACGAACCCCACGCGTGGGTATAATAATATCGAACCGACAGCGATAAAGGTCAGCTTGTGGACCCTTTATGGAAGAGTTATAACGATTTCATTTATACGAAATATTTTGATTGCAGGGTATTTCGTTTCCAAAGCGACGTTTCAACGAGGCGAGGAGGATTTCGACTCGTTATTTTTATCGGTTCGGGAGTTTAAAACCGGAAGGCTTGTGTTATGGCAAACGAGGGAATAAAGGTAGTCGCCCAAAATAAAAAAGCCAGACATGATTACTTTATCGAGCAGACAATAGAAGCCGGTATCGTACTGTCAGGCACGGAGGTGAAATCCATCAGGCAGGGCAAGGTAAACCTGAAGGATAGCTACGCCATGATCGAGGGCGGCGAAGTCATGCTCAACGGCATGCATATCAGCCCTTATGAGCAGGGGAACATCTTCAACAAAGATCCTTTGCGGGACCGCAAGCTCTTGCTGCATAAGAGCGAGATCAACAGGCTGATCGGCTATACCAGGCAGAAAGGGCTGTCGCTTGTACCGCTGCAGCTGTATTTTAAAAGAGGCAGGGTCAAGCTGGAGCTTGGAATCGCCCGGGGCAAGAAGCTGTATGACAAACGTGAAGACATCGCCGAGCGCGACGCCAAACGCGAGATCGACCGGAAGCTGAAAGAGAGTGCAAGACAGTAGTACATTGAAAATTTAATCATGGGGGCGTATTGGTTTCGACGGGATTGTTGGAACCAGTGTAGCGGGTAGAGGATTCTCGTTGGCCTCTTAAAAAACGAGAAACTAAAATTAAACGCTAAAAACGATAATTTCGCTTTAGCTGCTGCCTAATTAGGCAGCCCGTCGGTCCGGGGTTCCTGCACCTCGGGTAGCCGGCGTCATGAAGTCAGGCCTTCGGTGTAGGAAGGTTAAACACTGGAACTAACGCAATGGTAGCCTTGAATTGCGGTAGTATTTAAAGGATACTGAAAGCGGCACCCTGCCTGTAGGGGTCCGCCGTAGGGAATGTAAAATTACAGGATACACCCGTAGAAGCGCTGGAGGATATGGTTTCGGACAGGGGTTCGACTCAAAAAGAATCGCCCTGCCTGGTGACAGGCAGGTGAAAACCCGGCTTTATCGGTGAAACCGTAATGTAATGCACCGCAGCATAAGCAGATGGCGCAGGACAACGGCAATACCGAGAGGTATGTGAGGAAACTCAACAGCCTTGTATCGACTCATAGGGGTCTTAGGAGATGGGATAATGAAATACACAAACTCTATGATCCACTAGGATGGGAAACAGCAGTAGAATTTAATCCCATAACACGCCGGGGGACTCGGAAACGAGTTCAAGATATAGTCAGTGCCAATGGAAACATTGGAGCAACATGTCCCCTCGCCTCCACCAAGCTAAAAAGACTGTGAGCATAACTAGTTCCGGTCTTTTTATATGCCCAAAAATCGGTTATAAAATTTTTCTTTGGCTAAATTTGTTGTTCGGAATATCGTCCATTTCTTGGAGTTATCAGATCTCCATGAAGGGTATGCGCTGCGATAATAAGCGGGAAATGTACTATTCCCTGCTGAAGCCATTCAGCAGGGGAATGGCAATGGTTTCGACAGGCAATGAAAAAACTGCTTGACTTTCACAGCAATAGGACATGCTGTATTAATAAAAAGGAC
>JAEZMC010000316.1 GCA_023435805.1 Bacillota bacterium
ATACCGAGTGTTGCGGCTTCAATTCCGGCCAGGACAATTGCCAGAACAAGCCACAGGACTGAATAAGGGATGTCTTGAAACATACGATTTCACCACCTTGTAGAAAATAAAAAATGAAAAACATAAAACGTGCTTTTAGCTGTTAAGGATTCAATTCATAATGAATCCCATAAAAAGAATGGCGATTCTTATTTAATCATAATATACGGATGTTTGAACTGTCAACTTTGCAGCAGAAATTGCATCAGTATGCTTTAAATACCTTGAACTGGTCTTTTTGCGTGACCATACAGAATGTCGTTTGGCGGATCAAGCCGCAGACATACGGCCGGGATACAGCGTATACATATAAAAATAAACGGTTATATTACCGGTCTTTTTGTTATATGAATAGAATGGTGGTATAATTAAACATAATAGCATCGTATGCAGTAAAATTAAAAAACAACGCATACATGCCAACGGATTCGCTAGAGGGAGTAACGGCCTGCTTTATGAAAGCAGGGATAAAGTCGTCATTACGGTACAAAAACCCGGCTTTATTGTTTTATTGTTCGTGAGACTCTGCATTCAAACTGTTTTGAACAGGTTGGGCGCAGAGTCTTTTTGGATATTAACCTACAGGAGGGATTGTATGATGCAAGAAAACCGGAATATTGCCAAATTGCTCTTTCATACCAGGCCAGCGCAGGATGTGCTGGAGCACCTGAATTCCAGCAGCAGAGGAATTACGGATGAAGAAGCATCGAACCGCATGCAGGCTTATGGGAAGAATGAACTGGCTGAAGGCAGGAAAAAAACCATTTTCGGCATGTTCCTTGAACAGTTCAAATCCATCATGATTGTCATTTTGATCATCGCCGCGGTCATATCCGGATTCATGAGCGAATTGACGGATATGATCATTATACTGGTGGTCGTGGTTGTTAATGCGGTGCTTGGTGTCATGCAGGAAAGCAAGGCGGAAAAGGCGCTGGCGGCATTGAAAAAAATGTCCTCTCCTCATGTAAAGGTAATCCGGAACGGGGATACAAAGCAGATTAACACCGAAGATATTGTTCCCGGAGACATCGTCCTGCTGGAAGCAGGGGACTACGTACCCGCTGATATGAGGCTGCTGCAGAGCGCCAGCCTGAAAATTGAAGAAGCCGCACTGACCGGTGAATCGGTTCCGGTGGACAAGATGACGGAGGCAATCGAAAAGTCGGATATCGTAATCGGAGACAGAAAGAACATGGCCTATTCAGGAAGCAGCGTTACTTACGGGCGCGGCATGGGTGTCGTTACCGCCACCGGCATGGATACGGAAGTCGGCAGGATCGCAAGTCACCTTTCCGAAACCGAGTCCCAGGAAACCCCTCTGCAGAAGAAGCTGTCGGAGATGAGCAAATACCTCACCGTAGTAATAATCGGGGTTTCAGTGGTGATATTCCTGGCAGGCATACTGCAGGGCAGGCAAACCTTTGAAATGTTCCTGACGGCCATCAGCCTGGCTGTGGCAGCCATACCGGAAGGCCTTCCCGCCGTTATCACCATAGTGCTTGCCATGGGCGTACAGAAAATGGCAAAGAGGAATTCCATCGTCAGGAAGCTGTCAGCCGTTGAAACTCTTGGCAGCACAGAAATCATCTGTTCGGACAAGACAGGAACATTGACACAGAACAAGATGACCGTGCAGGAGGTCTATCTGAATGATATGGCGCACCGCGCCGCTGATTTTACAGAAGCAAACAGCAACTATGCCATATTGATGCATTCTTTGGTACTTTGCAACGATTCGAAAACCTCCGGGAACGGAAATGGCCCGGTCGAGTTCCTGGGTGACCCCACGGAAACAGCCCTGGCTTATTTCGCCGCCTCAAAAGGCATTCTGAAGGAGGATGCCGACAAGCTTGCCCCCAGGGTAAGCGAAATCCCCTTTGATTCGGAAAGAAAGCTCATGTCCACCATTAATAAGGTTGATGGTAATTACAGGGTTGTTACCAAAGGAGCTCCGGATGTGCTGCTGGAAAGATGTGACAGAATGCTTACTGCCGATGGGATTCATATGATGACAGAAACGGATAAGGAGCGCATTATCAAGGCCAACGGAAGTATGGCCGGTAAAGCACTGAGGATACTGGCGGTTGCCATACGGGATATACAGGAGGTACCGGAAAACCCCACCAGTGAAGACATGGAAAATGGGATGGTATTTGTCGGGCTGGTCGGCATGATTGATCCGCCGAGGCCCGAAGTCAAAGAGGCGGTAAGGGTCTGCGCAGAAGCCGGTATACGTCCCATTATGATCACCGGAGATCACAGGGATACGGCGGCTGCCATCGCGAAAGAACTTGGAATCGTCAAGAGTGAGGATGAGGTTATTACCGGCAGCGAACTGAATAAAATAAGCGAGGATGAATTTGATACGCTGGTCGCCAAATATTCCGTTTATGCAAGGGTTTCGCCGGAACACAAGGTGCGGATTGTAAACGCCTGGAAGAAGAAGGGGAAGGTCGTTGCCATGACAGGTGACGGCGTGAATGATGCACCGGCCCTTAAAGCGGCGGATATCGGGATCGGCATGGGAATCACCGGCACGGATGTTGCCAAGGGCGTATCAAATATGGTACTGACAGATGACAATTTTGCGACGATCGTCATTGCGGTGGAGGAAGGACGCAAGATTTACAGCAACATACGGAAATCCATACAGTTCCTGCTGTCCTCCAATCTGGGAGAGGTGGTCACTCTCTTTATCGCAACCATGCTGAACTGGACCATCCTTTTTCCCATACACATACTCTGGGTAAACCTTGTTACCGATACGCTGCCCGCACTGGCCCTTGGCATGGAAGGGGCGGAGAAGGACGTCATGAAGCAGAAGCCGAGAAAATCAAAAAGCAGCTTTTTCTCGGACGGAGTCGGTGTCAGTATAATTTATCAGGGCTTGTTTAAAGGATTGCTGACCCTTGCAGTCTTTTATATAGGTATCCGGTTTTATACGCAGGAAATCGCCGTCACCATGGCGTTTGCAACCCTCGGTCTGATACAGCTGACCCATTCGCTGAATGTCCGATCCAACACCAAATCACTCCTGAAGCTAGGCTTGTTCACCAATATGTATTTGATTGGGGCCATTGTCATTGCGGCAATCCTTCAGGTCAGCGTGATTATTATCCCGGGCCTGAACGATATATTCAGGGTCCAGCATCTGGAACTGGCACAGTGGGGTATCGTACTGGCGGCTTCCCTTGCGATCATTCCTGTTGTGGAAGTGGCCAAGGCGCTGCATACCCTGAAAGAAAGGCATGTGAAATAGAAAGTGGGAAAATCAACAGGTAAAGGTAAATCTTTATTTTTGATCGAAAATAACGTATAATTTTATAATACCATTTTTTTGCGGGAGTATTTGCCTTGTGAAGCAAGTATGCCCGCGGGGGTTGATATGAAGCACACCGGAAGATATCTGGCCATATTGATACTGGTTGTCGTACTGTGGGACACCGTTGTCATGAAACCATTGAAAATATTCGCCGTTTTCCTGCATGAACTGGGGCATTCGCTGATGGCAGTCGTATTCGGCAACGGAATTCAAGGCTTTCGGATCAATCTGGATGAAAGCGGCTATGCGCTTACGCTGCCTAAAAACGCGTTTTCGGCGTTCATGATCGCCAACGGCGGCTATCTTGGCAGTGTGCTTTTTGCGCTGCTGATCCTGTACCTGAAACGAACAGCGCTGAAAAGGTTCATACTGGGAGCCGCAGGTATACTGCTGCTTGGCGTATCGATCGCGTACGGGAAATCGGTTTTTACGATCATTTACGCAGCAATCTTTGCCGGCGTTGTTCTGCTGCTTTACATGCTGCACAACGAGAAGCTGAACGACTGGGTCATTGATATTATCGGTGTGGCCAGCGCTGCCTATGCGGTATATGACACCTTTGTGGACACGATACTGCTACAGTTGAACCTCAGGCTTCACTGGATACAGGGGTGGAAAACCGTGCAGCCGCTCACAGACGCTGTTCAGCTTGAAAGAATGACTCATGTTCCGGCTGTGGTTTGGGGAATAATATGGCTGATCATAGCCTGTATGGCCATTTATTCTGTGATCATCACCGGTGGAAAAGCCGGCGGGGGCCGAAGACGGGCAAGGTAGAGCAAACGTTTTGCAGGGGCTGTGCAGGACGATTTGCCAGGCTTAAGCGTGGGAGTAAATTTACCGGAGGTAATCCATGGACGCGGTGAATAGGATAAAGGAATTAAGAGACATCATCCATTACCACAATACGAAGTATTTCGTTGAAGATCATCCGGAGATCAGTGATTTTGAATATGATGCGCTGTACCGGGAGCTTGAAGCACTGGAGGCTGAGCACCCCGGCCTTGTCACGCCCGACTCGCCGACACAGCGGGTAGGAGGACAG
>JAEZMC010000374.1 GCA_023435805.1 Bacillota bacterium
GGCGATTATTCTCTGGTCGGTGAACGTGCCATCATCCGGCCGAATGTTAAGATATGGCCGGACAAGTTGATCGGACAGGGAGCGGAAGTGAACGCCAACCTGGTCTGGGGCTCGAAAACAGGAAGGCAGATTTTTGGCAACAGAGGGGTTGCAGGAGAAATCAATACCGACATTACTCCGGAATTTGCAGCGCGGCTGGGTGCTGCATACGGGGCAGTGAACGGAAACCGGGGTGCCCTCGGGGTCAGTTGTGACGATTCAGCGGCGGCATTGATGATAAAAAATGCCTTCATTTCAGGTTTGCTTTCTGCCGGCATCGGAATCAGCGACTTCAACAGGCTTCTGCTGCCTGCGGCACGGTCTGCTGTCAGGTTCTGCAGGCTGAATGGGGGCGTGTATATCAGCACCTGTTCACAGGCCAGGACCAGACTGATTATTGACTTTCTCGACAAACGGGGCAGCAATATTGACCGCAACATGGAGAGAAAAATTGAAAATGCTTTCGTACGGGACGATTTCAACAGGTGCGAGGGAGATTGCCTGAAAGGGGTAAAAGAGGTTCAGGGCTTTCATGATTTTTATCTGAAAAATATCATAAACGGAGTGAAATCCGCAAAGCTGAATTACAGGATTGTATTGCACACCCATTCCGACTTTGCCAGCCGCACTATCACCGATCTGCTGGCCGAGCTGGGCTGCACGGCCGAGCCATGGGCCTCGGATCCGGAGCAGCCGCAGGGTGTCGGAAGCTTCTGCAACCATGTAAGGAACGGCAGGTTCGATGCGGGCGTATCCATTGAGGAGTCCTGCGAAAAGCTCCTGCTTGTTGATTCAAAAGGAAGGCTGGTAACAGAGGATATGTTTATCGCTCTGATATCGCTGGTGCTGTTTAAAACCATCAGGGGACGAACCGTCGTCGTACCGGTTACGGCAAGCCGGGTGGTGGATAAAATGGCAGATGAATACCAGGGTAGCGTGATTCGTACCAAAACGTCGCCGCGGGATATCATGGGAAGGCTGTTGGGAAAGGACGCCAAGGAGGAGCTGCTGGAACAGTTCACCATGCATTTTGATGCCATAGCCGGCCTGGTAAAGCTGCTTGACTTTATGACAATCAATCAGCTCAGCCTCTCGGAGCTGGTGGATATGATTCCCGAGATCCACATGCACAGGCGTGAGGTGGAGTGCGGCTGGGATGCAAAGGGTAAGGTCATCCGCAGAATCATTCAGGAGCACAGCGGTGAAAGGGTGGAAACACTGGAAGGCGTGAAGGTGTATAGCGACGACGGCTGGGTGCTCGTGCTCCCGGACGCCGAAAAACCTGTATGCCGGGTAATCGGTGAAAGTGCGAGTGCCGAATTTGCAGAAGAGCTGACGAATATTTACGCGAGGAAGGTAAGGGAGATCAGTCGGAGTTAAAGCCCGGCGCTGCAGCCGGCTTGAGCCTGCTGCAGCCCGGTTGTGGAAAGTTCATGCCGAACCGGTATTACCGGATCACAGCATTTTGGCGAGGAAGGCTTTCAGCCTGTCGCTCTGCGGATTGGAGAAAAGTTCTTTTGGCTTGTTTTCTTCAATGATTCTACCTTCGTCCATGAAAATCACCCGGGAACCAACCTCCCTGGCAAAGCCCATCTCATGGGTCACCACGACCATGGTCATACCGGAATCTGCAAGAGTCCGCATGACCTCCAGCACCTCGCCGACCATTTCCGGATCCAGAGCGGAGGTGGGCTCGTCAAACAGCATCACATCCGGCTTCATGCACAGGGACCGCACGATGGCAATGCGCTGCTTCTGACCGCCCGAGAGCTTGGACGGATAAGTCCAGGCTCTGTCCGCCAGTCCAACCCTTTCCAGCAGCTTCATGGCTTCCGCCTCCGCTTCCTTCGGCGATAGCTTTAAAAGCTTGATGGGAGCGAGAGTCAGGTTCTTCATGACAGTCATGTGCGGAAACAGGTTGAACTGCTGAAACACCATGCCCATCCGGCGACGGTGTATATTGATATCATTTTTTGGATCGGTGATGTCAACGCCTTCAAAAAGGATCCTGCCTTCGGTAGGCGGTTCCAGAAGGTTGAGCGAGCGCAGGAAGGTGGATTTTCCCGAGCCGGAGGGTCCGATCACCACAACGACCTCACCCTCGTATATGGCGGCGTCGATACCGTCCAGCGCATTGATATCCCCGAAACGCTTGACCAGTTTTTTTACGTCAATGAGCGGTGCCTTATTAGTGTTCATTGCTGCGGAGCCTCCTTTCAAGGCGCGTTACCCCTGCTGAAAGCAGGCACACCATTCCCAGGTATATCAGGGCTACTGCGATAAGCGGCATAAATGCGTCATAGGTACGGCTGCGGATGATGTCCCCGCCCTTGGTCAGGTCTGCCAGCGCGATATAGCCGGATACCGATGTTTCCTTGAGAAGCGTGATGAACTCGTTTGCCAGCGCTGGAAGCACATTTTTAAAGGCTTGCGGAATCACGATGTACCACATGGTCTGGACATAATTGAAGCCGAGGCTGCGCCCTGCTTCAAACTGGCCGTTGTCTATGCTCATAATGCCGGAACGGAATATTTCCGCCACATAAGCTCCGGAATTGATGGAAAACGCGATGATGGCCACCAGTACTTTATCAATATTGACGGATGCGAACACCACGAAATAGATGATCAGGAGCTGCAGTACGATAGGCGTTCCGCGTATCACCGTGATGTATAATTTGCACAGAAAGTTAAGCAGCTTCAGCTTGCCGGTTTTGTCGTGGGTGGAACGTACGATGGCGATCAACGCGCCAAGTATAATACCCACAACGGTTGCCGCAAGCGCAACCCGGATGGTTACCCCAAGTCCGCTCCAGATGTATTTCCAGCGGTCATCCGCTATGAAATTGGTGTAAAAACGCATCTGCAGATCCTGAAATACAGTCTGCAGATTTAAGAATAATTGATCGAACATAAATGACCTCCGCCCCTAAACACAGGAAAAGCTGCGCAGGCTATCATTACCGCGCAGCAGAACCGTTATACAAAGGATTATTTCCTGACGATGATTACCTGTGTTGCAGTCGTATACGGGTCTGTGAAATCGACATTTGCGAGTCTTTCTTCCGTAACGGTCATACCGGCCACGCCGATGTCCGCCTTACCGCTTTGTACCGCAGCGATGATGGAATCAAACGCCATATCCTCGATTACAAGCTCTTTCTTGAGTATATCTGCAACCGCCTGTGCCATATCTACATCAATACCGGTAATGACGCCGTTTTCCATAAATTCATAGGGAGGAAAGCCGGCTTCTGTAGCCATGACCAGCTTGCCGTTGCTGTAGTCGGTGTTGGTGGACTTATACTTGAAGCTTCCGGCAGTATCGTCCCCGATATAGTTTGCAATGATTTTGTCCAGCGTCCCGCTGCTCTTGAGGGTTGCAAGCGCCTCATTAATGGAAGCGGTCAGCTCGCTTTTCTCCTTGGAGACGCAGATGGCATAATCCTCAAGCTCGAAGGGCTCTTCAAGTATGGTCAGGCCGTCGTTGTTTTCAACGAATATCTTTGCTGGTGCTTCATCGATGATGATGCAGTCGATCTTGCCCTGCTTGAGTGCCTGAACTGCGTCCGCAGTCTTGTTGAAGCGCTCCAGCTTGGAGCCTTCCTTCTCATAGTCTGACGCATATATATCGCCCGTGGTGCCGAGCTGAACACCGATGGTCTTCCCGGGCAGATCATCCGCGGAGAATACAGTGTTTTTCGGTACCTGGCTGCCGCAGGCGGTGAATGTCAGTATCATAGCGGATATCAGCCCGAAGGCTGCAATCGTTTTAAAACGTTTCATCAACATGGTATTACCTCCATAATAATTAACTGAGTGACGAATTAATTGATGACCTGTATTATAATACAGATAGTGGACATAATCAACCCCTTACTAAATATTTATGCATGAAGTAGTAGCGTTATAACCTAATATATGTATATTTATACAGAAAAAAACCATCCGGACGCACTTACCCGAATGGTTTACATAAGTTAATTATGCGTTTATACCACAGCTTATCGGATTTCTCCTATTGGATCATAATCCTCCTGCAGGTCTTCTTCAAAGTAGACATCGATATAAAACAGCTTTGCAGCCTCCTCCCCGGACGACTGGCTCACAGGAACCCTCCTGAAAGCAGCCCTGAATTCAAACTCGGGCTCCTTTAATACATCCCTTGCAGCTTTGTCATACGGTATATCAGAAGCCAGAAAAATCCCGTGTTCATTTAAACGGGCTGCAAATCTATTAAAATCGTCCATACCTTCTACATCGAGGCATGGAATACTGCCTTTTTTCATAGCTTCCGCCACTTCGCGGACTTCTCCGTTCTGGTATCTAATGTCTCTGAACATATGTGCCACCTCCGAATGTCTTTTGCTTTTTATTTTACTTGAAATAGTATATTATTAAAAGTAGAATTGAATTAAAACAGTATTTTTTGCGGGGTGGAATCGGAGAGAAAATGAAAAAAAACGGCAGTCCATATATTATTCTGATTGTATTTTTGATTTTCGGTATTGTAGTGGCCGTTCAGATCAAGAGCACTCTTTATGCCAAAAGGGTGACCGCATCCAATACGCTCAGTTCTGCTCAGTTGAAGGAGCAGCTGGCAAAGGTGGAGAAGGAAACGGAGGAACTGAAGGCTGCAATAGATGAGAATCTGCTAATGATGAATGATTTAATTAAGACCTATATAGACCAGCAAAATGACCATCAGCTTGCTGATGAATGGGAAAAGATCAAGATCAGTACAGGTCTGGTTGATGTGAAAGGCCCTGGTATAACCATAAAGCTGGACGACGCTCCTGCCAGGCTTCCCGATACACCTGTCAACTGGCTGATCATCCATGATCAGGATATCAAGGTGATTTTGAACGAATTAAAAAAAGCAGGTGCCCAGGCGATTGCCATCAACGGTGAGCGGGTGGTTCCCATGAGTGAACAGGTTTGTGCAGGCCCGACCATACTGATCAACGACAACAGGCATTCCGTACCGTACTTTATAGAAGCGATCGGCGACCCGGATGTGCTCTACGATAGTATAAGCACCAGCAGCAGGATTGCTGAAATGACGGAATTTAAAATACGTGTGGAGATCAATAAATCAAAGGAGCTCAGATTGGCCAAATTCAGCGGTGCCGACAGCGGTAAGCTGGACAGGTATATATCGGGACTGGAGATAGTTAAATCTGAAAAAAAATAACGGCAGAAATGGGGATAGGCTATGAAGATTGCAAGAAATATTGCAATGACCGTTGTTTGCATACTGTTGGGCATTATGCTGGCAGTGCAATATAAGAGCATTAATTACAACCAGAAGATGGCGACTTATGAATACAAGCGCATGGATGAGCTCAAGGACGAGCTGATCAAGCTGAACGACAAGAAGAATTCGCTGCAGGACAGGCTTAAGGAGCTGGAAAAGGAAAACCAGACGTATGCGAAGGTCAAAGCCGGCGACAGCGTCGCGGCCCAGCAGATCCAGGACAGCTTGAATAAGGCCAGAATATTTGCAGGCCTTGAGGATGTCAAAGGGAAGGGCATCATTGTTACGCTTGACAATAACGCTTTCATTCACGTTGCAGATTATGACATCCTAAGTGTGGTAAATGAGCTGAGGGCAGCAGGCGCCCAGGCCATATCCGTTAACGACGAGCGCATTGTTGCAATGACGGAGATCAGGGAGGCAGGTCAATACGTTATGATAAACGGAAAGCAATTTACCGCCCCGTTTACCATCAAGGCGATATCGGATCCGGATGATCTGGAACGGTCACTCACACTGATCGGCGGCGTTCTGGAGACACTGGAGGACGCCCAGCTGAATGTCAGTATCAAAAAGGCGGATGAGGTGGTCATCAACCGGTTTGTGGATGACGGGACCACAATTAAAACCAATCTTTTAACACCGGTAGATAAATAGAAAGCATATTTTACTTCTTCCATAATATGAATATACAGTAGGCACACAAGCCTTGACTTGAAATACCAGCGATCTGCTGATATTCAAGCCGGGGCTTTTTGTTTCAATACTAGTAAATTCTGAAGGGGGATTTCCTTTGATGAAATATGCCCTGACGGTTGCATACCGCTTACTTGCGGTTGTGACGGCGCTATTGATCCCACTTGCGGCAGGTACGGGATGCGGTTCCAGGTCTGCGTACAATCCGGGCTTGAGTGATCTGGGCGGCGTCTATGCCAGTAACGACAGAGACCTGAAGCTGGATATCGAAATCAGCGGCAGACTGACAGAAGACAGCAGGGATTCCTCCGCTGCGGGGAAGGCATACGAAACGACTCGGGACAGCATGCCGCAGGCAGACTCCTCAGGCAATGTCAATTACAGCAACAAGCTGCTGCGATGGGGAATTTCCAGGAGGTCCGAAGGACAAACACCCGCTGCCGACCCCGGCGCACCGCAGCTTTTGGAGAAATATGGTGGCGCATACCTGGGCAATACCTCAAACAGTGCCATCTATCTGACCTTTGATGAAGGATATGAAAATGGGTATACGCCCATGATTCTCGATACACTGAGGGCTAACAAGGTCAGAGCGGTGTTTTTTATAACTGGCCCCTATTTGAAAGGGCACCAGGAGCTGGTCCGCAGAATGGTGGAAGAAGGCCATATGGTGGGCAATCATACCATTCACCACCCGAGCCTGCCGGAGCTGGGAGACAGCCAGCTGGAAGAAGAGGTGCTCGGGCTGGACAGGGCGTTTCAGGAAAAATTCGGGGTGAATATGGTTTTCCTTCGGCCTCCTAAAGGAGAGTACAGTGAACGCACCCTTGCACTGACACAAAAACTTGGTTACTGCAACCTTTTCTGGAGTTTTGCATATGATGACTGGTACCGTGACAAGATACGCGGTCCGGAATATGCACGTGACATCGTCATGCGCAACCTGCACAAGGGCGCAGTGCTGCTGCTGCACGCAGTTTCCCGGGATAATGCCGAGGCGTTGGACAGTATCATCAAGGGTGCCGTGCAAAAGGGCTATACAATCGGTGATCCGCAGGAACTGCTGCCGCCGGAAAAGTCTGGAGATTGAGCATATGGCGAAGAAGTCCGCCAAAACTAAAAAAGAGGATAATGTCCGCAAAAAGGGATTAAGGGAAAAATTCACAGAAATGCTTGAACTGCCGAAGGAATTGATCCTCGATCTTCCCAAGGTCACTATTGTCGGAAACGGGGATATGATGATCGAGAACTACAAGGGCGTTATGGAATATGGCAGTGCGAGGATCAGAGTCAATACGGGCATCGGTGTTATGAAAATCACTGGAGCGGGACTTCTGATCAAGGAAATCACATCGGAGGACATCATACTGTCTGGTGAAATTCATCAGCTTGAATTCATAAAGGCAACCTAGGATTTTTTATTCAAAGCCGGATTTTTTAGCAGGCTGCCGCGAGAATTAATAGATCGGGGTGAAACTCTTGTTGCTGCTCAGATTGTGGAATTATCTACGGGGATATGTTATTATAATAATCGAAGGCTACTTTATTGAGAAGTTTATGAATATATGTACCCGCCGGCAAATCCTGCTCTGGGACGTCAGAGTGCAGAAAGAGCAATTGGTCACAATGAAAATGAGCATAAAAGGCTTCAAGCTCATACGGCCCATTGCCAGAAAAACAAAGTGCAGGGTCAGGCTGCTGAAAAAAACCGGGCTGCCGTTTGTTTTCAACAGATACCGCAGGCGGAAGGCATTTTATGCCGGTGCTGTTTTATTCATACTTTTGATGTATTTAATGACCTCCTTTATATGGAGCGTCGAGATTACAGGAAACAAGGAGCTGCAGACCGGCCTGCTGGAACAGGCACTTGCACGCAACGGTATCCGTACCGGAATACTCAAATACCGTATCAATACGGAGAACGCGGTAACGAACATGCTGCTGGATATGGAGGATATTTCCTGGATCAGCATCATGGTCAAGGGGACAAAGGTAAAAGTGGATATGCGGGAACGTCTCAAAATTCCTGAGATCATCCCAAAGGACATACCCTGTGACATCGTGGCACTGAAGGACGGAATGATCCGTCAGGTCATTGCAACGGAAGGCGTTGAAGCCGTAGGGGAGGGTGATACGGTTAAAAAAGGGCAGGTTCTGATATCCGGAAACATACCGCTGCAGGGTGAAGGAAAAAAATTCAGGCAGGTGCACGCAATGGGTACCGTTTCTGCAAGGACCTGGTACGAGGAGCAGGTACCGGTTAAACTGACGGAAACGCATCGTCTTCGTACGGGCAGAGTGATCAGGGATCATGCGCTCATATTGTTTTCATGGAAATTGGATATATTACAAAAGAAAAACAAATTCCGGGATTTTGAAACCCTCGAAGAGAGGAAGAAGCTTTCCATCGGAGAGGACATGGTGTTCCCGTTCGAATGGGTAACCGTTACGTATTATGAGGAGAAGGTTGTGGAGGCCGCTGTCGGAGAAGAGGATGCGAAAGCGGCGGCTGCAGCGGAGGCCTATAAAAAGGTGCTGGAGCAGCTTCCGGAAAATGCCAGCATTGTGCGCAAAGATGTAAAATATGTTCAGGATGAAAATTCAGGGCTAACCGCAAAGGCAACCCTGGAATGTATTGAAGATATTGGTACGTCCAAACGGATTGGAGGAAATTGATTGGACAATATGCAGGAAAAGGTCATCGAGTTTGACAAGATTGAACACGCAATAAGCCTGTTCGGAAATTATGATGAAAATGCGAAACTCATTGAGGAAGGACTGGATGTAAAACTCATTTCAAGAGATGATGCAATCAGACTATCAGGGAGCAGAGAAAATATCGAAAAGGCTTCCGTCGTGATTGAGAGGCTGATGTCCATTGCAGCGCAGGGAGAAACCATTACCCGCCAGAATGTCAGTTATTTGGTGGATCTTGCGTCGGAGGGCCAGCTGGAAAAGGTGAAGGAATATCCAGGAGATTACATTTGCCTGACGGCCAGAGGAAGACAGATTAAATCCAAGACCCACGGTCAAAAGAAATATGTTCATGCAATAAGGGAAAACACAATCGTTTTCGGCATCGGACCGGCCGGAACAGGAAAAACATTTCTTGCGGTCGCCATGGCCGTTACCGCATTCAGGGACAAGCAGGTCAACCGGATCATACTGACACGTCCGGCTGTAGAAGCAGGCGAAAAGCTGGGCTTTCTCCCCGGGGATATGCAGAACAAGGTAGATCCTTATCTGCGGCCCTTGTACGATGCGCTGTACGAAATCATGGGGGCTGAAACCTATCAGAAGTATCTGGAAAAAGGGATGATTGAGATTGCCCCGCTTGCGTACATGCGCGGTCGTACGCTTGACGATTCCTTCATCATTCTGGATGAAGCGCAGAATACCACCCCCGAGCAAATGAAAATGTTCCTTACCCGTATCGGCTTCGGATCAAAAGTCGTTGTTACCGGCGATATCACACAGATCGACCTTCCCGGAGACAAGAAATCCGGACTGAAGGAAGTAACCAAAATCCTGAAGGATATCAACGGATTGGAGTTTATTTATCTGACTGAAAAGGATGTTGTCCGGCATGAATTGGTACAGAAAATCATCAAAGCATACGAAAAATATGATGGTCACAAGTCATGAATGCAGTTTACTGCGTAACCTGGTACAACTGATAGGGGGCTGAATCCTTGCAGGTTCAAAGCAAAAAAAACGGTAAAAGGCAAATAAAAAAATATTTGAAGAACAAAACCTTCCACAGGGTGCTGATTGGCTTGGTAACGGTCATGATAGCATTTGTGATCGTGGAAAACGGTGCTGTTCCTAAAAAGTACAAGCTCAGCCTCGGCGAACGTTCCGGATATGATATCACTGCGCCGAGGGACATAGAAAACACCATTCTCACCGTACAAATGGCGGAGGCTGCAGCAGATGCCGTGCCGCCCGTTATGCTGAGGCTTGAAAACGTACCGATCGATATGATCAATACCGCATCGGAATTCATCAAGGAGATAGAAAACGCGCGAAAGGGTATTGAACGCAGCCTGCAGGATCAGGGCATCACAAGAAAAAGCAAGAATTACAGCGAAAAGCTGGAGCTCGAACAGGCAATAGCCATCAAACAGCTGGAGCAAAGACTCGGACAATATAATGTTCCTCTTTCCGGGGAGCAGATAAAATATCTTGTGGTAAAAGCAAGCGAAAATGAACTGGCCAGCTTTGACAAGCTTACAAGGAGCTTGATCAGCACCGTCATGAAGGAAGAGGTCAATGAGGTCAACTTGGTGGCCAAGGTGGACTATTTACAGGGCGAATATCAAAAAAGCGAGCTGAGCCAGGATTTCAAGAATATCGGAAATCTCATGGCAAAAGCTTTTATGAAGCCCAACAGCATTGTTGATGAAGAACTGACAAGTGAAAAAAAGGTACAGGCCTACAACGCGGCCATGGAAAGCAGGCAGATCATATCGGAAGGCTCGAGGATCCTCAGCTATGGAGATATTGTAACAGAGGACAAGCTGGTGGTGCTCCAGGAACTGAACCTGCTGGAAACCGGCAAGCTGGATTATGCATTTTCAGGCGGGATTCTGGCGATCGTGCTGCTGCTGGCATTCCTACTGATACTATACCTGCACCATTTCTGCAAAAAAATCATGGCAAGCAGAAAGGATTTGATACTGCTGTGTGTCATCATTCTGATGACGCTTGCTTCGGCTTTGATTCTCAATTCCTACACACCGCTGATCATACCTTTGTTTATCGCCCCCATGCTGATATCGATCCTGCTTGATCTGAGGCTCGGCGTGCTCGTCAATCTGCTTCTGGCGCTGGCTGTATCCTTTATCACCAAGGGAGACCAGGGTTTTCTGTACACTTCCATCATAGGCGGAACGATCGCCGCATATATTGTGTCGGGAGCAAATCAGAGGAGCAGGCTTTCGGCATCAGGACTGGTCATTGCCGCTGTGAATGCAGTGGTGATTGCATGTGTTGATCTGATCGGAAAGAGCAGCGCCGCCACCATTGCGAATGATGCGGCACTTGTGGCTATCAATGGAGCGCTTTCGACGATCTTTACCATCGGTACGCTTCCTGTATTTGAGAGCATTTTCAATGTTATCACGCCGCTGAAGCTCCTGGAGCTTGCAAATCCCAACCAACCGCTCGTGAAGCGGCTTCTGATGGAGGCTCCGGGAACCTATCACCACAGCCTGATGGTTGGAAACCTGGCGGAGGTTGCAACGGAAGCAATAAACGGGAACGCTCTGCTGGCAAGGGTCGGTGCTTATTATCATGATGTAGGCAAGCTGAAAAGGCCTAATTTCTTTAAAGAGAACCAGTTGTCGGATAATCCCCATGACAGGATGACACCGAATCTGAGTACGCTTGTCATTACCTCCCACACCAGCGACGGCGCTGAAATTGCGGAAAAATACAAGGTTCCCCTTGCTGTAAGGGAGATTATCAGCCAGCATCACGGCACGACACTGGCGGCCTATTTTTACTACAAGGCGAAAAAAGGCGACAGGGCGGATGCCGTTAAGCAGGAAGATTTCAGGTATCCAGGCCCCAGACCGTCCTCCAAGGAGGCAGCGGTGGTCATGCTGGCGGACTCCGTAGAGGCGGCTGTCCGGTCCATGGTGGATAAAACGGAAGGAAAAATGGAGGGGCTGATCCGAAAGATCATTAAAGACAAGCTGGACGACGGCCAGCTGGATCTGTGCGACATTACGCTCAAGGACCTGGATATGGTCGCAAGAGCTTTTATGCGCGTATTCGGCGGATATTTCCACGAGCGCGAGGAATACCCGGAGATGAAAATGAAACGGCTGAGAGAGGAAAGTGAAGACAGCGGAAAGGCAGCCGCCAATACGGAGGAGCTTGACCGGAGCGCTGCTGCTGATAAGGAACCTGTCCCGGATGGGACGGCGGAGGAAAAAAACAATTATGCGGAGTATTGAACCCAAGGGTATCCGGGAAACAAGAGTAGTCATTGAGAATGAACAAAATACGATGGCTTTTGATGAGAAGCACGCCGAACTGCTCGAGAAAACAGTTCTGGCATGCCTGCAGGCGGAGAGAATGACTGTGGGCTGCGAGGTGGACATCCTGATTACCGACGACAAATCCATCAGGCGGATGAATCTGCAGTTCAGGGATATCGACCGGTCTACGGATGTTTTGTCGTTTCCTCTCGTCGATGTGAAAAACGGCACAATCCTATCGGAGCCGGGGGATTATGATCTTGATGAGGGACTGCTGCTGCTGGGGGATATTGTCATCTCGATGGATACGGCAATAAGACAGGCCGGGCAGTACGGCCATTCTGTCGAGAGGGAGCTGGCGTTTCTCACTTCTCACGGCGTGTTTCATCTACTGGGATATGATCATATGGAAAAGGATGAAGAGACCGTCATGCTTTCAAAACAGGAAGCTGTGCTGGCGGGACTCGGTTTGAAAAGGGAATGAAAAACAGAAATCTGGTGGACAGCTTCAACAATGCCATAAACGGCATTATCTCGACAGTCCGGAGCGAACGGAACATGAAGGTGCATATCGGCGCTGCGGCGCTGGTTCTGCTGCTTTCGCTGTTCTATGACCTCACCAGGGTGGAGTTCCTGATTGTCTGCATCACTATAGCAGTCGTGATCATTTGCGAGTTGTTCAATACCGCTATTGAGGTGATCATCGACACATTAATCGGAATATATCATCCGAAGGCAAAGGTGGTAAAGGACACAGCAGCTGGTGCGGTTTTTGTTTCGGCGGTTTTATCGCTCCTGGTCGGTTATTTTATCTTTTTCGACAGAGTCAGCTCCAGCCTTGAGATCGGCATTATCAGGATCAAGCAGGCTCCCATGCACATAACGGTGATTGCCATTATATTAACCATGCTGCTCGTATTGCTGCTGAAAGCTTTTTTCAAGAAAGGGACGCCCTTCAGCGGCGGAATGCCGAGCGGCCACTCTGCGATTGCATTTGCGGCAACCACCGCGGTTGCGTTATGGACCAATAATGTAAATATTACCATACTGGTTTTAATTGTTGCACTCCTGGTAGTACAAAGCAGATTGGAGGGCAAAATACATTCGTTGATTGAATTGCTTGCGGGAGCGGTAATCGGGTTTGCAGTTACACTGCTGCTTTTTCAGGCGTTTTTCAGATAAGGGTTGATTTGCCGGATGCCATCCGGCTTCAGCCGCATAATATTGTACATATTTTGAACAGGAGGTTGTTTCATGTTATTCAAATCAGGGTTCGTCACCATTGTGGGGCGCCCGAACGTCGGAAAATCGACGCTTTCAAACAGATTGTCGGGAGAGAAGATCTCCATTGTGTCCAACAAGCCTCAAACCACGAGAAATACCATCAAGACCATTATCAATGACGAGGACAGTCAGATCATATTTATTGATACGCCCGGCATTCACAAACCGAAGAACAAGCTTGGGGAATATATGGTTAACCTTGCGGAGAATACATTGAACGAAGTCGACATTGTGCTGTTTCTGGCAGAAGCAACGGATGCGGAACCGGGTGCAGGCGACCTCTATATAATGGAGCAGCTGCAGAAGCTGAAAACGCCGGTTTTCCTCATTATAAACAAGATTGATCTGATAAAAAAAGAACAGCTTTTTGCACGGATCGGCAAATATACGTCGCAAATGGATTTTAAAGCGGTGATACCGATTTCGGCCCTTAATGACGAGGGTACGGACATTGTATTAAATGAAATCAGAAAAATTCTGCCGGAAGGTCCGAAATATTTCCCGGACGATTTGATTACGGATCAGCCGGAGAAGGCCATCGTGGCCGAACTGATACGTGAAAAGATACTGGAGCTGATACAGGAAGAGGTGCCGCATGGAACCGGTGTGGAGGTCATTTCCTTCAAAGAGCGTACAGACAAGGCTTTAGTGGATATTGAAGCGAACATTTACTGTGAGAAGGAAACGCATAAAGGCATCCTGATCGGCAAGGAAGGAAAAATGCTCAAAAAGATCGGTTCAATGGCAAGGGCGGATATCGAAAACCTGCTGGGCGTCAAGGTGTTCTTGCAGCTCTGGGTCAAGGTGAAGCCGGACTGGAGAAACAGCGATAATATGCTGAAATCGCTGGGGTATAAGTGAGAGACGCTTGGTTAAACCGGACTCAGCGTTTGATTTTCCTCTGACAAATCGATGACAGTACAAAAATTTCAAGTATACTAACAACTTTTTAGCGAAAGCTATAAATACTGCAGAAAGCAAAGGAATTAAGCACATTCTGCAAGGATTACAGGTCGGGTAAAATACTTGAAACAGGGAATCTCAACTATTCCCGAAGCTTTTACGAATGATGACGAAGGGGGATTGCATCAAATGTTGAAGGATTTAGCATGGAATATTTTCATTAACGTCGGTATTGTTGACTCCTATATGTTTTACAGGGAAATAGAAGAAAGGGACCGGGCTGCAGAACAAAATAAACTGGCGGAAGCGGAGACGGCAACAAGTGCAAGCCATGCCTGAAATTCCGTGAACGCAGCCCGTCATATCTGATATGGCTTTTTTAAAAACCAGGGGGATTGTTGTAAAAGAGGTTGGCACAGGAGAAGCAGATAAAATCATCACGATATTCTCCAGAAACCGGGGTCGGCTAACGGCACTGGCTAAAGGCGGGAAACGGCCGAAATCCAAGCTTTCCGCCGGTTCTCAACTAATGTGCTATGGTGAGTATGTCTTGTACAGCGGCAAGGAATTGTATTCGGTAAACAGCTGCGAGGTGATCGAGCCGTTTTATGAAATCCGGAACGACATGGTCAAATTGACCTATGCCGTTCATTTTATGGATATTGTTCTGGAAATCATCCAGGAGAACCAACCCTCACCAAAACTGCTGCAGCTGCTGCTGAATTCGCTGTACATGCTTGCAAAAACGGATAAACAGCCCGAGCTGGTGTCCAGGGTGTTTGAAATGAGGGCATTGTCCACCGCCGGTTATGCGCCTCATGTGCGCAGCTGCATGATATGCGGGCGGGAGGCTGAGAGCGCCTATTCCTTCAGTTTTTCAAAATGCGGTTTTATCTGCGGCAGGGAGCACTGCGCCGCGGAAGATCGCTTTGCGCCGGAGCTTTCGCCCGGTGCCGCGAGAACAATACAGCATATTGTATATGCACGTATGGAAGAGCTTTTCAGTTTCAGTCTGTCGCCAGACGTGTTGGAGGAAGTCGAGCGTATTTCCAGAAGGTATTTGCGGGAACGTCTTGAACGGGAATTCACCAAACTGGATTTTTTGAAGAACATTTAAGGAGATGGGAAGCGGACGGAGCATTTTATAATTGACACGATTTCGTCCGGCATGGTATAGTAGTTCTGAACCGAAACCATGAAGGTTTCTGCAAAACGCATAATAACGCAGCACTGACCGAAAACAACTTGTATTCAGATAATCGGACCCATGAAGGGGCTTTGTGAATCACCCTTTATGGGTCGTTTTATTTACTCAAACATTATACATTACAAAGGAGTCGATTGTATGCACATGGCAGATGCCCTGATTTCACCGGCGGTTGGAGGAACAATGATGGCCGCGGCTGTTGGAGTGTCGGCTTATTCCATCAGAAAAATCCGCAATGAAATGGATGACAGCAAAATACCCTTGATGGGTGTTATGGGAGCCTTTATATTTGCTGCTCAGATGATCAATTTTTCAATTCCCGGTACGGGCTCAAGCGGACACCTTGGAGGCGGAATTCTGCTGGCGGTGCTGCTGGGACCACAGGCTGGATTTTTAACCATGGCTGCGGTTTTACTGATTCAGGCTCTCTTCTTCGGAGACGGCGGACTGCTTGCATATGGCTGCAACCTGTTCAATCTGGGCTTTTACACCTGTTTTATTGCATACCCGCTCATATACAAAAGAATGACACGTAAAGGCATCACATCGGGAAGGATTCTTGGCGCATCCGTGGCATCAGCCCTGGTGGGCTTGCAGCTCGGCTCATTCAGCGTGGTGCTGGAAACATTGTTTTCCGGCAAGACAGAAATTCCGTTTAATACCTTTCTGCTGCTGATGCAGCCGATCCATCTTGCCATAGGGCTGGTTGAAGGGCTAGTGACAGCGTCGGTGGTAACTTTCATCTGGAAAGCCAGGCCGGAAATCCTGGAAGCGGCTGCTGCCGGAAAGCCAATGATAAAAGCTCCCATGAAGAGGGTGTTAATAGTGCTGCTGGTTGCTGCAGTCATTTTTGGCGGCGGATTGTCACTTTTTGCATCCTCTGCCCCGGACGGCCTGGAATGGTCGCTGGAAAAAGCTGCGGGCACATCGGAGCTGGAAGCTTCCAACCCCATACATGATGCTTTGGCCATGCTGCAGGGAAAGACTGCCATTCTGCCGGATTATGATTTTAAAGCAGCTGAAGGTGAGACGGCGGGGGAAACAGCTCACCCAGACGGGCAAGAGCCCTTTGCAAATGCGGGAACCAGTTTCTCCGGGCTGGTGGGAGGAGCGCTGACGCTTGCGCTGGCGGTATTGGCGGGTGTGGTTGTCAGCGGTTTCAGGAGAAAGAAACGAAAAGCGGCGTCCTGTACAACTCAGCAGTGATTTTATTACAGTATATCCACAAGAAAAACGATCCAATCGGTTTAACTTCTGGTATAATAAGTTTGAAGCGTATCACTGTAAACGGGTATTTCATCGCGGAGGACAAGCATGAGAATAGCGGTAATTGACGGGCAGGGCGGAGGAATCGGAAAGGCAATAGTGGAAAGGCTCCGCCAGGCCTTTGAAGAAAATACGGAGATTATTGCGCTGGGAACCAACTCACTGGCAACAGCGCTTATGTTGAAGGCAGGCGCCAACGAAGGGGCAACGGGAGAAAATGCCATCGTATGCAATGTTTGCAGGGTGGATATCATTATGGGGCCGATCGGAATCATCTGTGCCAATTCCCTGCTGGGCGAGCTGACGCCGCTTATGGCAAAAGCCATTGCGGAGAGCCCCGCACGAAAGGTGCTGATTCCGCTGAACAGGTGCAACGTAAGTATTGCGGGTGTGGAAAACAAACCGCTGCCGCACTACATACAGGATGCTGTGGATATTGTGAAAGTGCAAAGAGGTGATGGACGTGTGTGAAGCAAATGTATATATTATTGACAGACAGGGGAAGGAAAAGCTGCTGTTGGAATCCGTAGACAAGCTGATTCCGGAGGAGGATGGCATCGTACTGGAAAACATCTTCAGCCAGCGAAAAACCGTAAAGGCCAGGATCAAGGAAATGGCACTCGTAGAGCACCGGATCGTCCTTGAGGAAAAATAGATCCCCACGGGGTTCAAGTCCCATAAATAACAATAAAAAAAGCACCTTTCTTCCGAAAGATGCTTTTTTGGTGCGGTCGATGGGACTTGAACCCATACGGTCTCCCATACGCCCCTCAAACGTACGCGTCTGCCAGTTCCGCCACGACCGCATTTAGTAAGGGTTTGCGCAATCAGCAAAATCAATTATACTAACATCAGCCTGGAGTGTCAATACTTTTCGGTAAAAAATAAATAGAAATTAAATGTATTGAATTAAGGAAAAACTATTGATAGAATGAATATTGACTGTTAAACCGATAATACTCTGAAACACTGTAAAACCAATTTGTTACTGAAATGAGGAGAAATAGATGGCTGGTTTTTTTGGATTATTCGATTATAACAAACCCGGTCCGGGCGTACCAAAGGATGCGCCGCCCAAATCACCGTTTGTCGTTTTTTTTGAAATACTTCAGCGGAAATTCTGGAACCTTGTCAAAGTCAATATGATGTTTCTGGTTTTCAATATTCCGGCACTCGTACTGGGTATGCTTGTTATGCTTTTTTTCTTCCCGAACATTCTTCCCGATGCGCTGAATAATTCCGATACGCTCGTAAGCGACATGCTGCTTAAATTCATTCTTCTGACGCTGATGATGTGCGTGCCGATGATAACCGTAGGACCTGCACAGGCTGGCTTTACCTATATCATGCGCAATTATGCCAGGGAGGAACATGCCTTCTTATGGAGTGATTTTAAAGAAACTGCCCTGAAGAATATGAAGCAGAGCCTGATCATCAGTACGATCAATTTTTTTGCTACATTTTTTATGCTGTGGTCTATTCGTGCTTATATCATTATCGGTGCGGACAATTTACTGATGACGGCCGGAGCGGCACTGATGGTGATGCTTTTCGCCATTTTTGCAAGCATGAACATATATATTTATCCCATTATGATTACATTCAATCTCAGCATAAAACAAATATATAAGAATTCGCTGATATTCGCAGTGATAAAATTTATACCGAATATTGGAATATTGCTGCTGAGTGCGTTCATTATCCTTTTGACCTTTGGCATGATCATTCCCTTCAGCCAGCTGATTGGCATCGCACTGTATCTTTTCCTGACAGTCAGCCTGATCGGCTTCCTCACAAACTTCTATGCTTATCCAAAGCTGAAAAAATATATGTTGGCGCATATTGAGGACGACGAGGACGAAGACGAAGACGAAGAGGAAGAGGGAGAGGGGGATGAAGAAGAAGAATCCGACAGCCGGACGGCGTATATAGAATCTGCAAACGATCCCCACGAAGTGGACGGCAGTGACGAAGAGACGGAAGATACCGAAAGCCTGCCGAAAAATAACGGCGAGGATGACATAAAAAGATATTTTTAGAGACGATAAAAAGTATAAAAGCTGCCGTTTACTGATAACCGGCAGCTTTTTGTATGCTTGATTTTCCCGTCCTGTATCGAATACAGGTTGATCCGTTTGGCCTAAGGGCTTAAAGGATATCGTACTCGCTCTTTATGGCGTTGATGGCCTTATCCACATCCTTTTCATAGATCAGGTAGGAGATATCGATTTCAGAAGTGGTAACCAGCTTAATTTCAACGCCTTCATTGGCAAGGAGTGTATACAGCTTTGCAGCAACGCCAGGCAGGTTTCGCATGCCTTCACCGTATACCTGCAGCTTTGTGTTGTCCGCATCGATTTCGATCCGCAGGTCTTTTGCACTCTTTTTGAATTCATTCAGCGCACTGAGCGCCTCCACCAGATTTTCCGACGGCAGGCTGAAAGAAATGCTGATACTGCCGCGAAAAGGCGGAGCCTGACTGATCATGTCAATATTGATCTTGCGCTGGGCAATCCTGCTGAACATATCCGATATGAGCCTGGTGTTGTTCGGCAGCTTATCAATGGTTACAAGAGCCACGTTGTACGTAACCGACAGGTTGGTTACTGGTTTATCAGACATTTTGCACACCTCCGTCTTATTATTTATCCCTGTGGAGAAGGTTTAAACAGGGAACGCAGTTTATTCTTCCCCGATCAGGTCGTTCATATCGTACATCCCCGGCTTTTTTCCATAAATGAACCTGGCTGCCCTGAGTGCTCCCGTTCCGAATATCTCCTTTGACATGGCCATATGGTTGATCTCGATGATTTCGTCATTGCCGGCGAAGATGACGGAATGCTCTCCTACAATTGTGCCGCCGCGGACCGCGTGGATGCCGATCTCTGTCTTGCTTCTTTTCTTCCGTCTGGAATGCCTGTCATATACATATTCCTGCTTCTGCTGAAGCACGCTGTTAATGGAGTCTGCTATGGCGAGAGCCGTGCCGCTTGGAGCATCGAGCTTCTGGTTGTGGTGCTTTTCGATTATTTCAATATCGTAGTTTGACTCAAGCAGCTTTGCAGCCTTTTTCACAAGATCGATCAACAGGTTTACACCCAGTGACATGTTGGCTGAAAAAAACACGGGTATGACCTGTGAGACCTGTTCCAGCTGGTTTTTCTGTGCAGGTGAAATGCCGGTTGTGGCTACGATGATCGGCAGCTTTTTGGACACGGCAAAGGATAACAAACCGTCCAGTGCGGCCGGGTTGGAGAAATCGATGATGACATCCAGCTTCACATTGCATTTTTTGAGGTCTGTAAATACCGGATAAGCATTTTTCAGATTGTCCGACAAATCGTAACCGGCTGCTATCCGAAGGTCTTCGTATTGCCCGGAAAGCCTGGATATGACCTGGCCCATTTTGCCGTTACAGCCGCTCATTAATATGTTTATCAAAACGACACATCCTTCTTGTATGTTTTAGGGGCTCAGGAATGTCCCTGCTGCTTCTGCGTCAAAAGGGGACATTCCTCGGGCCTCGGAGACTAACTGCCTGCTGAGGTGTGTCCCCTCACCTTATCACCCCGTAATTCTGCATGGCTTTTATTAATATTTCTCTGTTTTTATCGCTTATATCCACCAGCGGCATTCTGCATTTGCCGACATGGAGGCCCATGAGGTTCATGGCTTCCTTCACAGGAATCGGACTGACCTCAATGAACAATGCCTTGATCAGCTCAAGTGTTTTCAGCTGCAGACTTCTGCTTCCTTCAAGATCGCCTGCCAGCATTTTGGAGGCTATTTCATGGGTATCCCGGGGGATGATGTTTGCCATGACCGATATGACTCCCTTGCCGCCCAGCGACATCAGGGGTACGATCAGGCCGTCCTCGCCGGAATAGACTGTAAAGCCGTCGCCGCAGAGGTTGATAATTTCACCCACCTGATTCAGGTTGCACTCTTTGATTGCTACGATGTTTTCGATCTGTGACAACTGCTGAATCGTTTCCGGATTGATATTCAGATTTGTCCTGGAAGGGACGTTGTACAGGACTACCGGTATGCTGATACTCTCCGCAACGACTTTGAAATGCTCGTAAAGTCCTCGCTGAGTAGTCTTATTGTAATACGGTGTAACGCTCAGTATGGCGTCCGCACCAACCTCCTGGGCACGTTTGCTCAGGTGTATGGCATGACGCGTGTCGTTGCTCCCTGTTCCCGCTATCACGGGAAGCCTGCCGTTTACCTTTTTCACTGCATACTCAATAACCGATATATGTTCTTCATCGGGCATGGTTGAGGCTTCGCCTGTCGTTCCGCAAATCACGATGGCATCTGTTTTTTCCCTTATTTGAAACTCAATCAATTCGCCGAGTTTATCAAAATCTACGCCATCTTCCGTGAAGGGCGTTACGATTGCAACGCCGGAGCCGGTGAAAATACATTTTTTCATGCTGAATCATCCTTTCAGGTGTTATTGGTTATAGCCAGCCTTCGGCTTTAAGAAGCTCTGCCATTAAAATGCCTCCGCCGGCAGCGCCTCTGATGGTATTGTGCGAGCGGCAGGTGAATTTGTAGTCGAACAGCGTATCTTCGCGGAGCCGTCCCACAGCAATACCCATTCCGTTTTCAATATTTCTGTCGAGCTTCGACTGCGGCCGGTCGGGCTGGTCAAAGTAGGTGAGGAACTGTGCCGGTGCACTCGGCAGCTTCAATTCCTGCGGTTTTGCCTTGAATTCCTTCCAGCACTTTAATATTTCATCCTTTGAGGGTTTGTTTTTAAATGAAATGTAAACGGCCGCCAGATGTCCGTCCGCGACTGGAACCCTGTAGCATTGGGCCGATATGGCGGGCCCTTTTGCCGGTATGATGCTGCCGCCCTCAATGGTGCCCCAGATTTTTAAAGGCTCTTTTTCACTTTTTTCTTCTTCGCCGCCGATATAAGGAATGACGTTGTCAATGATTTCAGGCCAGTCGCTGAATACCTTGCCGGCTCCTGAAATAGCCTGATAGGTTGAGGCGAGTATTTTATCCGGCCCAAACCCCATCAATGCATGTACGGGAGGGACGTAGCTCTGCAGGGAACAGTTGGATTTGACGGCTATAAAGCCTCTCCGGGTTCCCAGACGCTTTCTCTGCTTTTCAATAATGGCGCTGTGCTCCGGGTTTACCTCCGGAATAATCATCGGTACATCCTCTGTGAATCGATGGGCCGAATTGTTTGAGATAACAGGTATTTCCGCCCGTGCATATTTTTCTTCCAGCTCGCGTATTTCATCCTTTTTCATGTCAACGGCACAGAAGACCAGATCGACTTCGTCCGCCAGTCTGCTTATTTCTGCAACATTTCTGACAGTGATGCCCTTCACCTTTTCAGGTATGGGCAGATCCAGCTTCCAACGCCCTTCGACAGCCTTTTCAAATGTTTGGCCTGCCGATCTTTCGCTTGCCGCTATCGCAACAACGTCAAACCAGGGGTGATTTTCAAGTAATGTGACAAAACGCTGGCCAACCATTCCGGTCCCGCCAAGTACACCAACTTTCAATTTACCGCTCATCCAAAAAACCTCCTGATAATAAATTAACTGCTGGCAAAGTGCCAACAGTCCCTTAAATGCTGCGCCCCCTAAAGGGCTTAATGAACTGATAGCGCTCCATCAAATAAATTGATGACAGTTGCAACGCTTTTTGCTGTTACAACCAGGAACCGCCCCGGCAGGAGACCGGATTCCTTCGGCACTTCACCCTTTCACGCTACATCCCCGGACCCTGCGGTCCTCCGTAACGCTACTGATGAGAAATGCACCTCTACCGTTATATATTCTGCTTTAATACCTTTATTACAGGTATTTAGCCCGCCGGCAGTCTCTGCCGCTTCAAGCTTTAAATAATAATAACACCGCCCGTTGGTATTGTCAAATGTTTTGTTCTATCAGGATTGCCGTATAAATATTACAGGATTATTAAAATTTATTAAAATACCGGTAAAATATGCCGATTTAGAAGGAAGGAGAGGTAAATTTGTCGAATAGATAGGGTAATCGGCATTACTTTACAGGAATTTTTGACTTTTACTAATGAGAAGGTGCGATCATGATGAAAAAATTGTACAAGAAAACTGCAGCCATTTTTGTCACCGCTGCCATGCTGCTATCAACACCAGTCTTATCCGAAAGTGCAGGCAAAACGCCCACATCCGTCAGGGTAGGCCTTTTTTATACGGATTCCTCCGTCAATACCGCTCAGTCCATTTTTAACGTTTCTGCCGCTTCGGGCTTGCAGATAGGCTTTTTGAGAGACGGCGGCTTTTATGAAATGTACAGGGAACCCAGCCCGTCGACGCTCTACATCAGAAAGGATGCCTACTATTATAATGCAGGGGACTCGCTGAAGGAATACAACCCTGCTGCCTCTGCTGCGTCCGTGGCAGCCTATGTAAAATATGGACCGTATCATATTAAAATAGGAAGCGATTATGCAGATGCAGCAACAGCCGGTATTCAGGCCGCCAATTACCGTCAGCTTGGAATTCAGGCGTATATTGCCTACACAGATGCATGGCAGGTATGGGCAGGCAGCTATACGGACGAAGCAGCCGCACAAAACGATTTGGCAAATATGAGATCGGTGCTGGGAGAAGCGGGATTTGCCGTGATACCTCCTGCCGCCAACAGAATTGTTGCAGTAAATGCGCAATACCAGCCGCTATGCATATTCGGAAGCAATTCATCCTATTTTCAGCTAAAGCCGGCACCTGAAAACAACCCGCCTGTTATAAACATCAAGGGCAAGCCCTACCGAGGCGCTCTGGAGGTCAGGAGACTGGCGGAGAGCGATATGACAGTGATCAATGTGGTAACCATGCAGGAATACCTGTACGGGAACGTTCCGGCGGAAATCGGCGGAAGGTCGCCGGCTGAAGCCATTAAAGCACAGGCGGTCGTTTCCAAAATGTATGCGATCAACAATATGGGAAAACATGCAAAGACGGGCTTCGATCTCTGCGCGACCACCAGCTGCCAGGTATACAAGGGTTACAGCAGCGAAGTGGCGCAATGCAATGCCGCTATCGATGAGGTAAAGGACAAAATCATTACGTACAACGGCAATCCGGCGGGGCAGATCTTCTATTTTGCATCCAGCGGCGGACGGACCGAGGACGTGCGGAATGTCTGGGGATCCTCGTATCCTTATCTGGTAAGTGTGGAAGACAAATATGAGAAAATATATACCTGGACCAAAACGCTGCGGGCATCCGATGTAAAAGCCAAGCTCCCGCAGCTTGGAAATATCCTCGGCATATCCATAACAAAAACGGCAGATTCAGGCAGGGTGACACAGCTTTCTGTCAGGGGGGACAACAGAAGCGACCCGGCGGTCTACAATCTGGAAAAAACCAGGACGCTCTTCAGCCTGGACAGTCAGCTATATACCATTACCACCGACTCGGATGTGTATGCCGCCTCCGTTTCATATCTGCCGACGGCGTCTGCAGCAGCTGCTGTCAGTGATGCGCCTGCTATTGCCGATACCGCGGCCGCTGCATTGGCAACCCCCACAGCTATAGCTGCGCAGCAGCCTTCAAGTACGGTATCGACACCATCTGCCATTATCAGACTGCCGGAAACCACTGCTCCGCAGAAAACCCAGCGCGGCGGAAAGAAGGTCATTTCCGCATCGGGCGTCAAATCTCTTGCCGCCACCAACAACAAAATAAGC